>CALWWF010000221.1 GCA_944385165.1 uncultured Oscillospiraceae bacterium | reverse complement strand
GGTCTTAGCGCGCAGAGCTGCGACGTCTTTTGCGGAAATGTTTGCCATTTTATCCAATATCCTTTCGAAAATTATATTCATCCACATGAGCAGATATATATCTGCTCATGTGATCAGTATTGTCAGTTCTTCTCGGCAGCCTCTGCGTCCTCAGCCTCTTCAGCCTCGGTAGCCTCAGCTTCAGCCTCGTCAAGCTGCTCGCCCTGCTTGCCCTCGAGCACAGCGTCAGCGATAACCGACGAAATGAGCTTGATCGCGCGGATAGCGTCGTCGTTTCCGGGGATGATGTAGTCAGCGTCGTCCGGGTCGCAGTTGGTATCGACGATAGCGATTACCGGAATGCCAAGCTTCTTCGCCTCGAGAACGGCGATGTGCTCCTTGCGGGGGTCAACGATGAATACCGCGTCAGGCAGTCTGTCCATCGTCTTGATACCGCCGTAGTTTCTTTCGAGGTCGTTCATCTCTTTGATGAGAGAAGCGACTTCCTTTTTCGGAAGGAGATCGAAGGTTCCGTCCTCCTGCATTTTTTCAAGCGCAAGCAGACGGTTGATTGACTTTTTGATAGTCTTGAAGTTGGTGAGCATACCGCCCGGCCATCTTTCGTTGACATAGTACATACCCGAGCGCTCGGCCTCGTCCTTGATAGCGTCCGCCGCCTGCTTCTTGGTGCCTACAAAAAGGAGCGTTCCCTTGTTGGCGACAAGGTCGCGGACAAACATATACGCCTCATCGAACTTCTTTACGGTCTTCTGAAGGTCGATGATGTAGAGACCGTTTCTCTCGGGGAAGATGTATTCAGCCATCTTCGGGTTCCATCTTCTGGTGTGGTGTCCGAAATGAACACCGGCTTCAAGCAGCTGCTTAAGTGTAATAATAGACATAATGTCCTCCTGAGTTTTTCCCACCGCACGAGCCATCGCCTAAACGGCATCCGAAATAGAAGCCGACTCCTGCGCGTCACTCGGCGTGTGTAATAACGGCTGTATTTTGTAGGATAATGCTTATATATTATAAGGAAGATGTTTACGCTGACCTTATAACGCTTGCATTGACCTATCAATGCCGCCGTTTACATTGACCTTTCTATTATACCATATTTTCGTCCCGATTGCAACGGTGTTTACAATAAATTTACAGTTCCGCGTCTGACAGTATTCCATCGCTCATCACAAACCTGCGCTCGCAGACATCCGCGATGTTCTTGTCGTGCGTGACTATTATAAGCGTCGAGCCGTTCTTGCGCGACAGACCGCAAATCAGCTCGATTATCCGTTCAGCGGTCGAGCTGTCGAGACTGCCGGTCGGCTCGTCGCAGATGAGCAGCTTCGGACGGCTGACAATAGCGCGCGCGATCGCGACTCGCTGCATCTGTCCGCCCGACAGCTTTGTGACCTGCTTTTTCGCCATATCAGCCATGCCGACCGCATCGAGCGCCTCGAGTGCTCGCTCGCGCCGCTCCTTTGTCGCGACGCCTGCGTAGCCGAGCGGCAGTCCGACATTCTCTACACAGTCGAGCGACTTCACCAAAAAGAAGGACTGGAATACCATACCGATCTTGCGCGCGCGAATTTCGGCAAGCTCTGTCGGAGACATCTCGGTGAGCCGTTCGCCGTCGAGTGTGTAGCTGCCCGAATCGGCGCGCTCAATGCCGCCGAGTATATGTAGTAATGTCGACTTGCCGCAGCCGCTCGAGCCCATAATCGAAGCCTGCTCGCCGTCGTCAAGGGTAAGGTTTACTCCGCGCAGCACTGACAACTCGCTGTCGCCGTCGCGGAAGCTTTTGGTTATATTTTCAAGCTGTAGCATCAGTTTTCCTCCCTCCGGATCGCCGTGATCGGGTCAAAGCGACGCATACGGAATATACAAATTATCGCGGGTATTATGTAAATAATTAACAATGTGCCGAGTATGCCGAGCAGCGCCGCCGGCTGCGGCGTGATTGTCAGGCGGGTTCTCGCCATACCGAATACAATCAGCGCCGGAGCGAAGACCGAACCGAGCGCGACGCCGAGCGCCGCCGATATCAGCCCGACCGACGCGGTTTCAATTGCCGTCGAAATTATCTGCCGCGTCAGCCCCGCGCCGCAGAGATAGGCGGCGAGTATGTCGTGCTCGCGCTCGATTAAAAACAGCATGACATATCCGATAAAGCCGATAGTCGTAACAAATGTGACAATCGCGGCGATAAATTCAAGTATCTGCGAGATGTTCTCGACGCCCACGCCCTCATTTTCAAGCATATCTCGCTGATTCTGCTTCGATAGGGTCAGCGTTCCATACAGCGGCACGAGCAGCTCGGCGTATTCGTCGTAAAGGTCGTCGAGATCCTGCTCTGACTCGATTATATACATCGACCCGAGGTCGCTAACCGTAATATTCCGCTCGGAGTGAGCCGCGATGAAATCGGCGGTCAGACTCGCGAGCGCGTCGCGGTCGGCGTCGTCCTGAAGCGACACGATGAAGCTTGTACGGTCGGGCAGGTCGCTTGCGGCGACCTGACTGTCGATCGAATTCTTCGCCGAACCGACGGCGAAGATTATCGCGAACGCGAGCGTCATCTGCACGGCAAGCAGTATGTATTGCCGCCGGTAGCAGCGCATATAGTGGAGTATCATGTGAAGTGTATACATATCGTCACCTTTGTCTT
>CALWWF010000220.1 GCA_944385165.1 uncultured Oscillospiraceae bacterium | reverse complement strand
GTCGCTCAACAGCGACGGAACGGTGACGGCTGCGCGCAAGGAGGACAAGAAGCGCGAGCATGAGATTAACGCGATGGTCGAGCAGGCAAAGTCGCAGCTCACGCCGCTCGTCGAGTTCATCAAGGACGAGGTGTTCCACCGCGCTCCGGTGACGTCGCAGGAACTTGTCATCGACGACGAGCTCGGGATTCTCGCACTTTGTGACCTTTCGAGTGAGGAGGCCGTACTCGAGATCAAGACTTCGCGCTGCGAGCCCGAGCGATATGCCGAGCAGCTGTACTACGAGGCAAGGGGGCGCGCATCGTACCTGTTGGGCATGGAGTGGGATCTCGACGGAGAAGAACCCAGTGCCACGTTTACGCTTAGGAGGGTGCGTGCCTATCCCGGCGAGAAGCCGAACAAAAAGCGTGACAGGGCGACGGCGGCAATCGTCGACGTTTTGGAATCGAAGGGTTTTGATCTCGTCGAATACGTCAAGTCTACCGAGCCCGTCAAGGTGCGCTGCCGCGAGTGTGGAACCGAGTGGGAAGAGACGTACGCCAGGGTCAAGTCGGGAAAGTGTTCCTGTCCTACTTGCCATCCAGAATCTAGACCGAGGCGCGGAAGACCACGCAAAGGGGAGGTTCGTGAGCCCGTCGTAAGACCTCCGCGCGTGACACCGGAGGAGGCATTGCGCCGCCGCGCCGAACGCTATGCTGCCAAAGTCGAGACGAAGAGCGAAGGGACTCTGGTCATCGATCAAAGCAGCTATGCCGGAGCTCGTGAAATCGTTCGCGCTACTTGTCGAGCTTGCGGCCATACAATGGAGTACCGGGCTGACCATTTACTTGATCGGTGCTATTGCCGGAATTGCGGCGCAGGGCGCAGTCTTTGAGTGCGAATGAGGTTCATTTTGGTGGGACTCCTCGTAAATTGCATTCAGGTTAAGGCTGGCTACTCCTGCCGCTGAGGGATAACCCTACAAATATCTCGAAAGCACTTTCATCAAAGAGCGAAGCCAAGAGATCTGGCTGGTCATTACGCCCATGGCAGCTCGTTTCATTGAAAAGAGTCGCAAAAGTAGCCTAATTGGACACAATTGGGGCTCGAGCATCCAAAGTTAGATGTATTAACGGCGAGTAGCCGTGCAACAACCTGTTGCTTGCTGGTCGTTGGTCCGTCGAGGACAATGGGCGAGAAGAACCCGAGCGAAAGGAACGCCGATGATCATGCTTAAGGACGCCCTCGCCCGCCTGCGTCGCGAGCGCGGACTCACCCAAGAGGAGCTGGCACGCCGGCTTTACATCACCCGCCAAGCCGTGAGCCGCTGGGAGGTCGGAGCCACCGAGCCCAGCATCGACATGCTCAAGCTCATCGCTCGCGAGTTGGACGTCCCCGTGACGGAGCTCCTCGACATGCCCGAGCACTATTGCCAGAGCTGCGGCATGATGTTCACCGCTCCCGGCCAGCACGGCCATGAGGCGGACGGTTCCGAGGCCGAGGATTTCTGTCGCTGGTGCTACGAGAACGGCGTCTACACGTACGAGACCTCGATGGACGAGATGATCGAGGACTGCGCCCCGCGCATGGCCGAGGCGATGGGGTGGACCGTGGATGAGGCGGCGTCGCTTCTGGGCGCGGTGCTGCCGACGCTTCGCCGCTGGCGTGAGGTTGCCGAGAACGGGAAGGCCTACGGCGAGGAGACCCGCGCGGCGTACGGCGACGAGGTGGTGGATGCCGCAAACTAGAAATACCTGGCGATGGGCGAGGCGGCGCACCTGCAGGCGGAAGAGCTGACGGTCGCCATCAACGAGCGGCTGCGCCGGGCGATGGAGGCTGGTGACCCCGCCGGCCCCGAGGCGCGCAAGCTCGTGGAGATGCACGGCCGCTGGCTGCGCATGTACTGGCCGGAGGGTACCTACACGCCCGAGGCACACAAGGGTCTGGCGGACGGCTACATTGCAGACGAGCGGCTCCAAGCCTACTACGAGAAGGTAGCGCCGGGCGCCACGCAGTTTCTGCACGATGCGATCCACGCGTGCGCATAAGAAGATATTTGCTGCTTGATTTTAGTTTTGTAGCGTTGGACGCAACTCACGATGCAGATTAATCCGGTTGCAAGGTGCTTAACGGATAAATCTGCATCATAAAGAGGCGAGATGAGCCAGTGTCTCTTGACCGTCGCCTGGCTTTGCCATGCGGTGATTAACCAGTAGACTATGCGGTGATTAACCAGTATACGGTAATCGTATGGAAGGGCGGGACAGCATGATCGAACGTGAAATGACAACAAAGCTGCTCGAGCTCGCCGGACAGTATCCCATCGTGTCGATTACCGGTCCCAGACAGAGCGGAAAAAGCACCCTTGCTAAGAGCTCCTTCCCAGGATATGAGTATCTATCGTTCGAGAATCCCGATATTCGGAGTTCGTTTGAGGATGATCCGGTGACGTTTCTCAGGCGGCATGATTCTCATGTCATTTTTGACGAGGCGCAACGCGTTCCGGAACTTTTCTCGTATCTGCAGGGGATTGTCGACGATTCGAATCGGCCCGGGCAGTTTGTCATCACGGGTTCTCAGAACTTCCTGCTCATGAAATCCGTCAGCCAGTCGCTCGCGGGCAGGGTTGCGCTGTTCACCCTCCTTCCGCTTTCTCAGTTCGAGCTTGCTGCATCGGGCAACATGCCGTCGATGCTACAAGAGTGGCTGTTCAGGGGCGGGTACCCACGCCTGTACGATTCCGTCCGTGACCCACAGGACTTCTTCGGCGATTACGTGCAGACGTATCTCGAGCGCGATGTCCGCGCCGAGTTGGGCGTGAGAAATCTTGTCGGTTTCCGAGACTTCCTGCAGCTCTGTGCGCTGCGATGCGGGGAACTACTCAATGTGAGCTCGCTGGCCTCCGACTGTGGCATTTCGCCTACCACGGCTCGCGAGTGGCTTTCTATCCTCCAGGCGAGCCACATCGTGTTCCCGCTGCGTCCGTATTTCTCGAATCTCACGAAGCGGCTTGTGAAGTCGCCGAAGCTCTATTTCTATGATACTGGGTTGGCGGCACATCTCATGGGGATCGAATCTGCCGATGACCTGTATGAGGATGAGTCGATGGGGCAGCTCTTTGAATGCGCGGTCGTTGCCGAAGTGTCGAAGCGTCTGTACGCGTGCAAAAAGACGCCACGCCTCTCGTTCTGGCGAGACGATCATAAGCAGGAGATCGATCTTCTCATCGAGCGTGGACGAAATGTTGCCC
>CALWWF010000219.1 GCA_944385165.1 uncultured Oscillospiraceae bacterium | reverse complement strand
TGTAGCATACACTGCCACCGAGGCATACTACACCGATGCAGGCAAATATGAGGCCAAGATAACATTAAACCCCAATGGAAATTATCAATGGACCGACGAAACAAAAGACCCAATTACAGTAAAGTGGGAGATCCCACGCGCGCAACTGACGCTGCCGCAAGTGTCGGTGACGGCAGATTCCTATGAGTACACAGGCGAGCTATTTGATGAAAAAAATAATGTCTCCACAGAGTCAAAGCCTGCCCTGCCGGGAGATGTGCAGGACAACGGTTACGAATACTCCACCAATGGCTTCACAAGCACGCTGCCAGAAAGACCGAAAAATGTGGGCATTTATCAAGTGCGGCGAGATTACGAATATTCCATACGGAACTATTATGTGTCTGAGTCTGACCATCCCAGCGCCAGTTTCTCCATTACCAAGAAGGTGCTGGAGCTAGTGCCTACCGACGTAAAAGAGACCTTCGACAATCTGCCCCATGCGGTGGAGGATCCCGCTGTAAACGTATTTGAAGGTGACAAAGGCAACTGGGGTACCTATACCTATGCGATCCAGCAGGACGGAAAGTGGGTCGTGCAGGAAGGCTCCCCCCAATACACCAACGCAGGAACGTATACGGTTCAAGTTGGCATCAAGAGCGACAACTACCAAGCCGAACCAGTCGAGTGTAAGCTAACGATCAAAGGCGGCACACAAGAGGTGGTATTGACGCCGGTGACACCGGGTGCATGGGACGAAGGCATACAAGATACCATTACCATGCCCCTTTCCACCGTAGCAGAGGGCAAGGTAGTGGCCAACACCGTTCAAGTAACCGGCGTGGGTCAAGTGAATGGCGCCACCGTGTCAGAAGAGGGAGACATCCAATATGGGCTGCTTGACCCGAGTGATGAAGCCTATGCCACGGTAGACCCCAACACCGGCGTCGTGACATTGAAACAGGTCACGCCCGAAGGCGAAACGGTGACGATCAAAGTGACGGCCAAGGCGGAGGACGACTCCGGGAGCCCCGACTATCCGGCCGCAGAGAAAACCTATTTCATAAAGATCACCAAGGGAGAAGCGCTTGTCAAAACAACACAAGCAGAGTACCCCTTCAGCTATGAGGAACACCCTGCAAACCTGGAGGGCTATCAAAGAGAGATCCCGGCCACAGTAGAAGGCATTGCGGGCACACCTCCCACGGAAAAAGATTTAACTTACCGCTTCTTCGAAACAGAAGAAGCGGCTGAGAAGGAAACGGCTCCGATGGCCGGCGTGCCCAGCCAAGTGCGGGCAGATCCCTATTATCTGCGCATCGATTATGAAGGCGACGACAACTATGAGCCGGCGCATACCATTGTGTCGGTGAGCTTGGGGCAGTCCGAGATGGAGGTGTCGCCACAAGACATTGCAGTGGCAGAGTACGACGGCACGATTTATACGTTGGCAGACCGCCTGACGATCACAAACGGGCCGGAGAAGGAAGACTGCACCATCACCTTTGTCCGGGGTACCGAAGGGCAAGATGACCCGCAGGATGTGACCGATTGGACACAAAATGTGGTCACCCAGGTGAAAAACCACAGTGATACTGGTACATATTTTTACCGGATACAAGATCCCCAGAGGAACTACGCAGATAAGTATGGCACCTTGCAGGTGGACATCGGCCGCAAAGCGTTGACCATTGACCCCGGGCTGGAAAACAGCAAGGTCTATGACGGCAATGTGACAGCGGCTACCAAGGGGTCGGAAACCCTGACAGGCGCAAAGGATGAAATCATCACAGCCGCCATCAGCGCCCGATACGATGCCCCCGAAGTGGACCAATATACGAAGATCACAGTGACATACGAGCTGTCCGGCAATGCAGAGTTGGATAACTACACCTTCAACGGGAAGACCCTGGCCAATGGCAGCTTCACCGAGAAAGTCACCAAAGAGCAGGGCGCAGAAATCAAACGCCGGCCGGTGACCATAACCATCGCAGACCAGACGGTCCCCTATGACGGCCAGCAACCGGAGATTCCCGCCAATGAGCCCGGGGAAAACTGGACGATCAGCGGCGGCAAGATGGCAGATGGGGAACAGCCCCAGGAGCTTGGCGTGACACTGCAGCTGGCGCAGGGCAGCCCTGACGCCGGGGAATACGCCCTGTACGGCCAATGGAGCAACAAGAACTACGCAGTGGAATTCCAAGGCAGCTGGCAGCAAGCGGGTGAATACCAAAACACGGCAGGTACTTACACCGTTGAAAAAGCCAAAGTGACGCTGCAGATCAGCACAGATATGGAAGGCGTCTATGGCGACGCGTTGCAGATCGACGCCTTGACCTTGACCCCCATAGAGGGCACTGGCTTGGTAAATGGGGAGACGGCGGAACAAGTGATCCGGCCTTACTATGATTTCCAAGTCGTAGACCAGGACGGCGGCAAGCTGGAAGTGAGCCAGACGCCCTACCCGATCCAGGCGGCGCCCAAAGCTGCCGCCGCAGCGGAGTGCAATTACGAAGTAACATTCCGAGATGGCGCATACCGGGTGAACCCCCGGCCTGTCACCATCACCATTCTGGACCAAGAGAGCCCCTATGGCTGCGAAGTGGCCCCCGGTGTGGCAGAGAAGGAGCATTACACCGTGGAGTATACAGGCGACACGGGCAAACAGGCCATCATAGCAGGAGACGCACTGGGGATCCAGCTGAGGACCCAGGCTTCGGCCAGCCAGCCGGCAGGCAGCTATGCCCTGTAAGCCCAAAAAACCGGCGCAGACGCTGGGAATTATGCGGTGACTTTTAAAGGGGAAACGCCTTGGGCAGGCAGCGTGCAAGATGGCACACAAGCCAATGAGGCATTTGGCACCTATACCATCGACAAGGCAGCGCTGGAAATCGCCTTCGAACAACATGACCGGCAAACCTTTGCCCTGGCTTTCACCAGCACATACACCGAGACGGTGAAACTGAAGAACCAAGACAGCGGCAAAGAGGACTTGGACGCCGCAGCGGAAGGCATCCAGGTGGA
>CALWWF010000218.1 GCA_944385165.1 uncultured Oscillospiraceae bacterium | reverse complement strand
CGTTCAGCGGCTCCTTGCGATAGTCGAGCAGAAGTTCCTCGTCCGGGGCGATGTCGCGCAGCGCCACCACCCGCAGGGGGAAGCGTGCCAGGGCAACGTTGGGGGTACGGGAGTGGTTGATGAAACTGTACTTAGTCCTGAAGGGGCGCACGAGCAGGGTGTCCGGAGCGAGGGCATTCCACTCGAAGAACATCTCGGGGACGTCTGAGGTGACGGTTGCCCTGAGGCGGTGGTATTGCTCCCAGGACATGACCTGACCATCAAGCGTGCCGAGAATCGTCCCCTGGGCGATGGGCCGGCACGCAAAGAGCCCGCGGCCGTGGACTGCGCTCGGGGCGATGTAAGTGAAGGAGATGTTGTCGATCACCTCGTGGCCGTAGCTGTAGTCATGGACGCTCGACGTTCCCTCGTGCATGCGACCCCCTGTCTCCGACTCGCGCTCGGGTCTAGGATATCGCGTCACGGGCAGGAGGGCGGCCGCGCTTCCGCGTGCGTTTGGCCGCATCTGGCGGGTGGGGATGCGAGCGGAGCAAAAAGTGGCAAAAGGGACAAAATAGGGCTTGCACACAGGGTGGCATCCTTGCTAATATATCCCTCGCGCTGCAGTCCCCGTGCGGTGCTTACATACGGGCGTTTAGCTCAGGGGGAGAGCGCTTCCCTGACACGGAAGAGGTCACAAGTTCAAATCTTGTAACGCCCACCACAAATGACGCAGGTCAGAGGCTTTGCCCTCTGACCTGTTTTTTTGTACGTGAAGGAGGATTTTTCGGGCGCCCACCTTTCCCCCAAGTCGCTCCGTCACATTCCGTCCCCTCCCGTGTGTACTAGGTGAAGGGGAGGGCAGCTGCGACCCCGAGGCACCTGACAAACCATGAGAGGAGGCCGCCTATGACGGGCTCGAAGAACGCGCCCGACCGCGACCCCGAGCGGCTCGTGCGCGAATACGCCGACCTCGTTCTGCGCGTGTGCTACACCTACCTGCGCTCGACGGCCGACGCCGAGGACGTCTGCCAGGACACGCTCGTGAAGCTGCTCCTGCATGACGAGCCGTTCCACGACCCCGGCCACGAGCGCGCCTGGGTCATACGCGTGGCGGCCAACGCCTGCAGGAACCTGCTGCGCGAACGCGGCGCTCACCCGGCAGTGGGACTCGATGACGTGCCGGAGCCGGCGGCGTCACAAGCGCCCGGAGAGGACGCGCTCCGGAGGCGCGACGAGCGCGTGCTCGGCGCCGTCATGGCGCTCCCGTTGCCGCAGCGCGAGGCGGTCTACCTGCACTACTACGAGGGCTATCCCACACGAGAGGTCGCGCGAATCGTCGGCGCCACCGACGACGCGATCCGCCAGCGCCTGAGCCGCGCCCGCGCGAGCCTCAGAGACGACCTGAAGGGAGACTACGATGACTTCCCCGCTTGATTCCTACACCGCCTCGATGGACGATATGCGCTTCTCCGACGAGGCCAAGGCCCGCATGGTCGAGACCCTGAAAGAGGCCGAGAAGAACGCGCGCCCCGGGACCGCTGCGGAGGTTCTGACCATGCCCGCACGCCCTGCGCGCCGCACACACCGCTGGGCGCGCGTCGCCGCCGGTCTCGCACTCGCCCTCGCGCTGGGCGGGGGCGGCACCGCCGCCGTGGCGGCGGGCGTGCTGCCCAACCCGGCCGACGTGCTCTCCGACGTCTTCGGCGGCGCGCCGGCCCAGACCGAGCTCCTGAACGAGGTCGGCCGCCCGATCGGCGCGAGCGCGACCTCGAACGGCGTCACCGTGACGGCCGAGGCCGTGGTGGGCGACCGCTCCAACTACGCCGTGGCCTACTCCATCGAGTTTGAGGATCCCTCCGTGCTCGAGGGGGTCGAGCTTCACGAGGGCGGCACCCTGACCTACGTGGGAGACGCGTTCCTGCGCGTGGACGGCGCCATGAGCGGCGGCGGGTTCGCCCGCCTCTACGATGCCGACCCCACGGACAACACGCTGCAGTTCGTGGAGGTCATGGGGGTGCAGACGTGGAACGATGCGGGTGTAGTGGGCCGCACGGCGCGCTTCTCCATGAGCAAGCTCGAGATCTTCACCGACGAGGGGGAGATCGAGACCCTGGCGGCCGGCGACTGGAGCTTCAAGTTCGAGATGAACTACGTGGACACGACCGTCGACCTGCCGGCAGGTCAGACAACGACGTGGCAGGGGTCGGACGTCACGATCGACGCCGTGTCGGTGTCCTCCCTCGGCGTCACGGTCGACTACACGATCGACCGGCAGATCGGCGACCTCGGCCCCTCGGGTCAGATGAGCGACGAGGCCCTGGCGGAACAGGCGGCCGTGTTGGGCCTGCCCGTGATCGTGACCTTCGCTGACGGCACGACGTTCGACGCCACGGACGCCAACGGCAGCTCCACGAAGCAGGATGACGGCACGAGCGCCGTCTCCAAGGCGACGACCTACGACCGCATCGTGGCCGCGGGAGACATCGTGAGCGTGACCGTGGGCGACGTGGAGATCCCCGTGAGCGTCGCATAGGGTCAGCCTTAATCAAGCTCGAGATGGCAGGGTTTGTGTCCCGCCCCCTTTCTAGAATGGGTACACCTGTTCTAGTAAAGGGGGTGGACGCGATGACGAGGCTCGGCGGCACCTGTGGCATACCGCGCTACGACCGCCGGGTCTACGTCAAGGTGAGCTGCACGGTCGACTCCACGGGTGCCGTGCGGCCGGCGGAGATTGACTGGGACGGCACGCGACGCTTCCCGGTGCTCTCGTGCGGCGCGCAGCAGGAGTGGGGCCGCTGGGAGAACGGCAGCGTCGTCAAGGGCTGGCGCGTCGAGGTGGCGCGCAACGTCTGGCGCACGCTCTGGTGGGAGCGCGGCCGCTTCTTCGTGGAGCGGAGGGACGCCAATGGCGAGTAGCCCTACCTCAGCTTGCTCGCGAACTCGAGATAGGAAATCTGCGACAGGTCGTCGTAGGCCTGGGGAATCGCCGCCTCGTCGTCGGGGTCGACCCACGTGCCGTCCGCGAGCTCCATGCCCAGAAGGCTCAGGGCGGGCACCTCCTCGCGGATCGCGAGCTGCGCCTTCTGGTAGTCCGTGAGCGGCGCGCCGATTAGGTCCGCGGCCAGGGAGCCGAGGTAGGCCGGGCTCGCGTCGAGCTCGGCGCCGTCCTGCGCGTTGCCGGCGACGTCGTAGTTTGCCCAGACGAGGTAGGTGGAGCGGTAGGTCTCGAGGGTGGCCTCGGCGTCGC
>CALWWF010000217.1 GCA_944385165.1 uncultured Oscillospiraceae bacterium | reverse complement strand
CAGCGCGAATACATACCGGTTTATTGTTACGGCAGACCACGGCTTTATCTATAAGCGGGATAAAATAGCAGAAAGCGATAAAATCGAAGGTATAAAGGGCAAGGCTGCGTTTATCAACCGCCGCTTTGTTGTATCACAAGAGCCGCTTTCCGGGGACGGCATTGCCAGCATAGAAATTGGAAAGATACTGCGTAACTCTGATACAAAGTGGGTGTCTTACCCGATCAGTGACGACGTATTCAAAGTGACGGGTGGCGGGCAGAACTATGTGCATGGAGGCTCATCACCACAGGAAATGCTCGTGCCTGTCCTTAGCATTAAAATGGAACGGGGTCACATGGAAACGCGGAGTGCGGGAATTGCACTGGTGAGCATGGTGCGCAAAATCACCAACAAGATCACCATACTGGACTTTATCCAGTCCGAGCCGGTCAGCGATGTGGTCAAAGCCGCCACCTACCGGATGTTTTTCATTTCCGAGGACAATGAGCGTATTTCCAACGAGAATAGTTGTGTTGCGGACAGCCGCGAGCAGGATGCTGGAAAACGAATGTTCCGCATGAAATTCCAATTCAAGGACAAAAAGTACGATAAGGACAAACAGTATTTCTTTGTAATATACGATGATGCAACAGGGCTTGAGGTGTTCCGTCATCCTGTCATCATGGATATGGCTTTTGCCGATGACTATGGTTTTGGCTTTTAAGCGAAGGCCGGAATAACAGGAGGCGATTCAGATGGTCGGTATGACGGAAAACGAAGATAAAAGAGCTGTCATCAAATCAAAACTGCGCCAGTATTTTGACGGAAAGATCGTGCGCAAAGACTTAACGAAGAAAATCAAGGAAGGGGCAAATGTGCCGGTCTATGTTCTGGAATTTCTTCTGGGGCAGTATTGCAGCTCCGATGACCCTGAGATCATTGAAGAAGGCGTGGAAAGTGTGAAGCGCATTCTTGCGGACAACTTCGTCCGCCCGGATGAGGCGCAGAAAATCCTTTCCATTCTTCGTCAGCGCGGCAGTCATACGGTGATTGATAAAATCACTGTCAGCTTGAATATCAAGAAGGATATTTATGAAGCGGAATTTTCTAACCTCGGTCTGAAAAATATTCCCATTGACGAGGAATACCCCTCCAAATTTGACCGGCTGCTCTGCGGCGGTATCTGGTGCATCGTGCAACTGGACTATGAGTATATGGAGGAAGACAGGAACGGAACGCCGATCAGCATCCGAAAGCTCAACCCCATCCAGATGCCCCATGTGGATATTGAAGAGCTGAAACAGGGGCGGAAAGCATTTACGCAGGACGAATGGATGGATGTGCTGCTGCGCTCCATCGGTATGGAACCGGACTCCTTGACTTACCGCGAGAAATGGCTGCTTCTGATCCGTATGATCCCGCTTGTAGAAAATAACTTCAACCTCTGTGAGTTGGGGCCGCGCAGCACTGGCAAATCCCATCTTTACAAAGAAATTTCACCGAACAGTATTCTTGTTTCCGGTGGTCAGACAACGGTTGCCAATCTGTTTTATAACATGGGACGTAAAACGGTTGGTCTTGTCGGATTATGGGACTGTGTTGCTTTTGACGAGGTTGCCGGTATCAAGTTCAAAGATAAAGACGGCATCCAAATCATGAAAGACTACATGGCCTCCGGCTCCTTTGCCCGAGGCAAAGAGGAAAAGGCCGCGACTGCCTCGATGGTATTCGTTGGAAATATCAATCAGAGCGTGGATGTGCTGCTCAAGACATCCAGCCTTTTTGACCCCTTCCCGCCTGAAATGGGTACGGATACGGCTTTCCTTGACCGGATTCACTGCTATCTTCCCGGTTGGGAAATCCCGAAGTTCCGCCCGGAGCATTTCACAGATGACTATGGGTTTATCACGGATTATCTGGCGGAGTTTATCCGGGAGCTGCGCAAGGAGCAGTATGGGGATGCGCTGGATAAATATTTCCGTCTAGGCTCCAACCTCAACCAGCGTGACACCATTGCTGTTCGGAAGATGGTCGGAGGCCTCTTGAAGCTGCTCTACCCTGACGGCGAGTTTACGAAAGAACAACTGGAAGAGATTTTGAAGCTTGCATTGGAGATGCGCCGCCGTGTCAAGGAGCAGCTGAAAAAGTTGGGCGGCATGGAGTTCTATGATGTGAATTTTTCATACATCGACAAAGACAACTTTGAAGAATACTATGTTTCCGTACCGGAGCAGGGCGGTGGCAAGCTGATCCCCGAAGGAATGTGCAATCCCGGCCAGGTCTATACTGTTTCGCAGGGGAAGTCTGGCATGATTGGTGTGTTTCGGTTGGAATCACAGATGCTTCCTGGTAACGGTAAATTCGAGCGAACAGGACTTGGCTCAGAACGCGAAGCGAGAGAAGCGACAAATACCGCCTTCAACTTCCTGAAAGCCAATGCAGGGCGCATCAGCGGAGCAATCAGCACCACGACAAAGGACTACATCGTCAACTATCAGGATATGCAGGGAATTGGTATGACGAACAAGCTTGCTCTCCCGACACTGATTGCACTGGCATCCGTCGCACTGAATAAGCCTATGGTCAGCAGTCTAGCCGTGTTGGGAGAAATCAGCATCGCCGGTACAATGATCAAAGTGGATGAGCTTGCAAATTCCCTTCAAGTATGCCTTGACAGCGGTGCGAAAAAAGTGCTTTTGCCGATCACGTCTGCCGCTGATCTCGGGACAGTGCCGTCAGAATTGATAGGATGCTTTAACCTTATTTTCTATCAGAGTGCAGAAGATGCAGTGTACAAGGCTTTAGGTGTAGAATGACGACGAACTTACTCAAATAAAATAG
>CALWWF010000216.1 GCA_944385165.1 uncultured Oscillospiraceae bacterium | reverse complement strand
GTACGGGAGCGTTTTAAGGCGTGTTTTTCTTATTTTGCCAGTCCTGCGGACGAGGACGGAATCCTCTCTGTTTTCGATCTCGACGCCCATGTCCTCAAGCTTGCCCGTTATACAGTCGAGGTGCTTTGGGATGACGTTTTTTATAAGGACCTCGCCGCCCGTTCCCGCGACCGCCGCGAGATACGTCCCCGCCTCTATCTGATCGGGGATTATCGAGTAAAACCCGCCGCCGAGCTTTTCCTTGCCGCGGATCTTTATGACATTGGTGCCCGCGCCGCGTATATCGGCGCCGATCGAGTTCAAAAAGTTTGCCAAATCGACGATGTGCGGTTCTTTCGCGACGTTTTCGATAACCGTCGTCCCGTCGGCCATAGCGCCGGCGAGCATGAGGTTTATCGTAGCGCCGACCGATACGACGTCGAGGTAAATATCGGCGCCCTTTAAGCGCCCGCCGGGCGCTTTCGCCTTTATGACGCCGTTGTTTACGATCCTGATCTCCGCGCCCATCGCGCGGAATCCCTTTAGATGCTGATCTATCGGACGCACTCCGCCGAAATTGCAGCCGCCGGGCATGGCGACCTCCGCCTCTCCGAAGCGGCCGAGGAGAGCGCCGAGCAGATAGTACGACGCGCGTATCTTTCTCATCGCGTCGAACGTGGCGCGCGGCGTTTTTATGCCGGAGCAGTCAATATCCATCGTGTGCCTGTTCACCGTTTTTATATCCGCGCCGAGCTCGTCCAATATGTCGAGGAACATCGTAACGTCCGATATCTGCGGGATGTTTTCGATACGGCAGACGCCGCCGCTCATTATGGCGGCGGGGATTATAGCGACGGCGGCGTTTTTCGCACCGCTTATCTCTATCTCTCCGTAAAGCGGCCGAGCGCCCCTTATCCTGTATTTCGCCAAAAGCTTCACCCTCTAAAAAGTCTGTTGTATATGTCCGCGCGCCAAATGTCCGCGGACGAAGAGTCTATTTTAATTATGCCCTATTATGCCATTTTAAACAAATCGGTTTATTATACCAGACTTTTACTGTTATTGCAACCGTTTTACTCCCGCCGGACGCCGAAATCCCCGCCGCTCGCGGGGCGAAGCCGTCCTTTTGGAGCTAAACGATCTCCCTGTACATGCTGCCGGCAGAATCTTTCGTGGCGTGCTCCGTGACCTCAAGTACCTCTACCTTGACGGTCCTCTGCCCGAATCTGATCTCAATGATATCGCCCGCCTTGACGTCGTAAGACGCCTTGGCCGGGCGACCGTTTACCGTTATCTGCTGGTTATCGCACGCCTCATTTGCCACAGTGCGCCTTTTTATAAGGCGCGACACCTTGAGGTATTTGTCCAGCCTCATTACTTATCGACAGCTTCCTTGAGCGTCTTTGCCGCCTTAAACTGCGGTACTTTCGCGGCGGGAACCGTAATCGGCATCTTCGTTCTCGGATTTATGGCCGTTCTTTCGGCGCGCTCTTTGACGTCAAAAGAGCCGAAACCGGATATCTGTACCTTTTCGCCGTTTACAAGCGACGCTTCAATCGTTTCAAAAACCGTCGAAACGACCGTCTCGCTCTGCTTTTTCGTAAGCCCTGTCTTTTCAGCTACCGTTGTGATGAGTTCTTTCTTGTTCATGATCTTCCTCCAAAAATATACTTTGTTTTATCTGGTGCGAATTTATATTTTGCCGGATCGCTCCGCCGACGCAAATTTGTCTAAAAATTCATCGCACGCGTCGGTCAGCGCTTCCTCCGGGTCTAATCCGGATAATCTCGCGGCGTTCACCGCCTCAAAAAGCAGCGTTTTCACTGCCTTTTCCGCGTCGCCGCCGTTTTCAAGCTCTTTTGCGGCCTCTTTTATCTTTAAAAGCGCGTCCGCCGTATCTCCGACGGGGAATCCCGCTTTTGCGGCTTTTTTCTGGAGCTTTTCGGCGCGCCATGTGCCGGGAAGCGACCGCGCCACCGCCCTAAGCTCATCCGTTTTTGTCGTGAAGTGCTTTTCCTTCTTCTTGACGTCGTCCCACATCTCGAGCACCTCGCCGGAAGTGCCGAGCGTTGCGTCCGCGAATATGTGCGGGTGACGGAATATCATCTTGCGGCACTCTTCGTCAGCCGCGTCGTCTATCGTAAAATTGCCGGCGTCCGTCTCGATACCGGCGTGGAACACGACCTGCAACAGCACGTCGCCGAGTTCCTCTTTAAGATGTTCCGGGTCTTTTTCGTCGATCGCCTCCGCGACCTCGTAAGCCTCCTCGAGAAAATTGCGGCGGATGCTCTCGTGCGTCTGTTCCCTGTCCCACGGGCAGCCGCCCTCTCCGCGCAGCAGCGCGACAAGTTCTACAAGATCCGAGACGTTGTATTTATCTTTTATCTCAAACGCCATGCATCTGACCGCCTTTCCAAATCTCTATCGGGCCGCCCGGCTTATCCGCGGCCGTGTGACTCCCTCCGTATCATCCTGCGGGCTGCGATATATCCGCACCGGGCGCAGTTTAACCTGTTAAATCCCGCTTTCGGCGGTTTCCGGCGCGGCGCGGGAAGGCTTTTAATGCTTTCCGGCGCGGCGGACGTGAAGCAGACGCCCTATCTTGTCGCCCTTCGGGATGAGTTCCATATCCTTTGTTGTGACAGTTCCCGTCACTATTATCATTATACCGTATATTACCACAGCTATACCTATTGATGCAACCATATATATTGCGGTCGCAAATCTTTCCGTACCCAAGAGGGCGCTTCCGGCGCGTGAAATCAGCCCGTACGACGCCCACGCGGCCGCTCCCATGATGATCGTGCATATCGCCGGCATGATAAAACTCTTTAAAAAGCTCGGCTTCTGCCTGACCTTTCTGTTTATGAAAATAAGGTTCAGCGCCGTTATGAACGTATAGCAGCACAGCGTGCCTATAGGCGCGCCCGTGATGCCGATGTTAGGATTGCCTACGAGTACCCAGTTTACGATGATCTTTACAGCACCGCCGAGCGGCAGCGTCACGAGTGCGAGCCTTTCATTTCCGTTTGCCTGAAGTATCGCGTTCGTTATCAGGTATGTGCAGACGAAATACGACGCGATGCCGAGATACATGAGAAGCCGCGGCCCGTTTTCGTTCGAGTCGGGGAAAAGCACCGTAAATATCGGATACGCCAGCACCGAAAGTCCGACTCCCGCCGGGAGCGCGAGCATATTGGTCACCTTCAGGGACGATTCCATGACCGTCTTTGCCTCTCTGCTGTCGCGGCGCGCAAGCGCACCGGCTATCGCGGGAACTACGGCGACCGTTATCGGCGTTATGAACGCCGCCGGCAGGTTGAAAAGCGAGAGCCCCTTTGAATACACTCCGTACAGCACCTTTGCCGTCTCAAAATCAAATCCCGCGCCGGACTGAAGCCGCTGCAGAACAAGGCGCGTGTCGATAAGCGTGATAATTGTCATAACGCTCGAGGCGAGCGTCACGGGGATGCCGATCGTGAGGATCTGTTTAACGGTAGCTCTTCTGCCGTCGGCCTTATCCCTCGGGTTCGACGGGTATTTCATCCTGCGGTCGAGCGACGATTTGTACCACATCATGACGGGGATGGACAGGAAAATGCCGATCGTAACGCCCGTTATCGCGCCGGCGGATACGGTCGCGGAGTCAGCCCCGCGGGAAAGCAGCACCCACGCTATCGCAAGGCCGATGACGAGCTTGCACACAACCTCTATGATCTGAGACACAGCCGTCGGCGTCATATACGAGTGTCCCTGCGCATACCCGCGGTATACCGACACGATACATATGAAGAGCACCGCCGGAGCCAGCACCTGTATGCCGAGCGGTATCTCCGGATCGCCCATCATATTGGCGAGCTGCTGCGGAAACAGCAGCATAAGCAGCGTACCGGCAAGGCCTACCGGCACAAATGTCGCAAGCCCCATCGAGAACAGACGCTTTACCTGCGCCGTCCTGCCGGTTGCGCGCGCCGACGATATAAGGCGCGACAGCG
>CALWWF010000215.1 GCA_944385165.1 uncultured Oscillospiraceae bacterium | reverse complement strand
AAGTATGGACTTCCGTTCTCCGTCGAGGGGCGCGAAATCGTCGTAAGCTGGCCGTGGAAGTTCCGATTTGAGGCGGTCGGCCCGGGCGGCCGGCTCGCCTGGCAGATCTTTGCGGTCTACGTCTTTGTCTTCATCATCGCGTGGACGGTGAAGAATCTCGCGACGTTCATCAGCAACTACTACACGCACTGGGTCGGGGCGAAAGTGGTCGCGGATCTGCGCGACAAGATCTTCGACAAACTCGTGAATCAGTCGTTGCAGTATTACGGAAAGATCGACATCGGGCATCTCATCAGCCGCTCGACGAACGACACCTCCGCAATCGAAAACGCGGTATCGAACTCGGTGGCGGATCTCACGAGCGCGCCGATCCAGATTTTCGCCTGCCTCGTGGCGATTCTCATGGCGTGCCGGGAGTGCGAGAGCTGCTCGCTTGTGGTGATTCTGCTCATCGGCGTACCCGTGATCTTCCTGCCGATCCATTTCCTCGGGCGTAAGATCCGCCGGGTCTACCGGAAGAGCTTTGCCCGCATCGCGGAAGTGTTCTCCCGCATGCACGAAGTGTTCACCGGAATCCGGGTCGTCAAGGCGTATAACACCGAAAAGATGGAGATCGAACGGTTTCACAGCGAAAACCGCCGCTACTTCAAGCAGGTGGTGCGGGCACTGCGCTTGCAGCTGCTGCTCTCTCCGGCGATGGAAGTCGTCGCCGTAATTTCCACGCTGGTCTTTTTCGTCTACTCATACAGCCAGGGGGTCTCGATCACCGAGATCGCGGCGCTGCTCGCACCGGCGTTCATGGCCTACCGTCCGATCAAGGATCTGTCGAAAGTCGTGACTTCGATCCAGCGGTCGATGGCCGCGGCGGACCGCTACTTCGAGCTCATCGATACAGACACGTCGCTTCCGGAAAAACCGAACGCCGTAAAACTCAATGAGTTCCGGGACAGGATCGAGCTCGACCACGCCGAATTCTCCTATGAGGAACGCAAGATCATCGATGATGTGAGCTTTGAAATTCCGAAAGGCCAGATGGTCGCCGTGGTCGGCGAAACCGGGTCCGGAAAAACCACCATCGCGAATCTTATCGCCCGCTTCTATGACGTGACGGGCGGAGCTGTGAAGATTGACGGCGTCGATGTGCGCGATTACGAGATCGCCTCGCTGCGCCGGGTCATCGGCGTTGTGAACCAGGATGCGATCCTCTTCAACGACACGATCGCGAACAACATCGCCTACGGCTGCCCGGAGGCAACGCGCGAAGAGATCATCGAAGCGGCGAAACTCGCGAACGCCCATCACTTCATCGTCGACGGCCGCCACGCCGAGGGGTACGATACGGAGGTCGGCGAAAAAGGGTTCCGGCTCTCCGGCGGTGAAAAGCAGCGCGTGGCGATCGCCCGCGCGATTCTGAAGAATCCGCCGATCCTGATCCTCGACGAGGCGACCAGCGCACTCGATACCGTGACCGAAAAACTCGTGCAGGAGGCACTGAACCGGGTCATGGCGAACCGCACGGTCTTTGCGATTGCGCACCGGCTTTCGACGATCCGCAACGCGAACAAGATCATCGTCCTCAAAGACGGCAGAATCGCCGAGGCCGGCACGCATGAAGAGTTGATGAAAAACGAGTCCGGTATCTATTTCCGGCTCTACAACACGCAGTTTCAGCTTGATGAAGAGTAACCGCCTCCCCCATCACATTCACTTTGTCGGCATCGGCGGGGCCGGGATGGCTCCGCTCGCGGAGATCATGCTCGCGCGGGGAGCGTCGGTCAGCGGAACCGACCGCGAGTCGACCGGAAAAACCGCGCATCTGGCCGCACTCGGAGCGACGGTCCACGTCGGACACGACGCGGAGTTCCTGCCGGAAAACACGGAACTGGTCGTCTACTCCTCCGCCGTCACGGCGGAGAATCCGGAGCGGAAACGGGCCGCGGAACGCGGAATTCCACAGCTCCGGCGCGGCGAATTTCTCGCACGCCTCGCGGCGCTCTACCGGAGGCCGGTTGCGATTTCCGGATCGCACGGAAAAACCACCGTCACGGCGATGCTCACCCACATCCTCGTCCACGCCGGGCGGGAACCGGGATTCCTCATCGGGGCGGCGGTGAACGGCGGCGACTCCGCCTCGGCGGGCACGGGGGACGATCTCTTCATCATGGAGGTCGACGAGTCCGACGGCACCCACACGTTTGTCCATCCTTATCTCGGGATCGTGCCGAATATCGAGGACGACCACAGCTGGAGTGTCGGCGGAGAGGAACAGCTCTTTGCAAATTTCCGGAAATTCGCGTTTCAGAGTGAACATCTGCTCTACTATCCCGGCGAGCACCCGGATGCACTTTTTGCGGATCATCCGGCGGCGACCCGGCTCGATTTTCCGGGACCGGGCGCATACGGCGGGCGTTGGCTCGGCTTTCAGGCACGCAACGCGAAACTCGCCGTTGCGGCGGCAGCTCTGCTCGGAGTCGATTCCGGAGAGGCGGAAGAGGCCCTCACGAGTTTCGCGGGAGTCGCGCGCCGCATGAGCGCGCACTACAACTCTGACACGCTGACCGTGATCGAGGATTATGCGCACCATCCGACTGAGCTGGCAAATTCGATCGAGGCGCTGCGGCTCGCATATCCGGAACATCATCTGCGGATCGTCTTTCAGCCGCATCGCTACGCGCGGCTGCACAAATATCTGCCGCTGCTGGCGGCGGAACTTGCGAAAGCGGATTCGGCCATCGTCACGCCGGTTTTCGCGGCGTGGTGCGAAACGGGCCCCTCCGGCGGAGCCGACCTCGCCGCAGCAGCGGGGGAGCGCGTCCGCTATCTCGACGGCAGCTGGGAGGAAATCGCACGCACGGCACTCGACTATACCGGCGAACGACCGCTGCTGCTCGCGGTGATC
>CALWWF010000214.1 GCA_944385165.1 uncultured Oscillospiraceae bacterium | reverse complement strand
GGTAAGGTCATTCCAAGATCCGTAAAAGAACCCTTAGAGGGACCTCGTTTTATAATGCCCTATGGTGCATGGTTGAAAAATAATTATTCAAGAATGCTAAAAGATCTCAAAAGTTACTGCGCGGATTACGAATACGCAAAAAGACATCTTGACGAACATAAAGAATACAGAATTAGCGAAAATGTTTATATGCGTGTTAGCGGAAAAACATTAATAGAAGGCTATTCTCACATATTTAAAAAATATAAAGCCTTAACAAAATCTCCGCTGTTCATGTACGAGTACTACTATGACAGGGAAAATTCGGCATCATCCAATGATGTGTGCAATTTTTATTTTAACACTCCGCAACATTCTTCCGACTCTTTGACAAACAAAACAAACTAAGATAAATGATTTCTCTATAGATGCTTCGAGTATACCTTTAGTATGAATTTTCCTGAAACACCCAATACAATTATAGAAGGGCTGATAGAAGACGAAAAATCCGCAATCTGGCAGGGTATGTGGCGGAAATTTTTCGACATTTATTATTCGCCGGTAAAACTTATGGTGAAAAAGAGTTTTATCGTAAACGGTTGGAATAATGTACCAGCCCATATTATAGACGAACTTGTATCGGATGTATTCTATAATTTGATACGAATATTTTCTGAAAAACGCTACGATAAGAAAAAAACTAAATTTAGGTATTTTCTCAAGGCTATATCAAATAGGAGGGTTATAGATTTTATCCGAGTAAACTCAAAAAAAATGGTTTTCCCATCTCTGGACGATGAAAAAAATGACAACCTTGAAAGATTGTTAGAGGATCTTTCGCAAATAAGTTTTTTGACAAAGCTCGAAGATGACGAAATCTTATCATTCAAGCAGTCATTTTTGTTGGATTTATATATGTCGATACGCGACAACTTTGAAGCTCGCACAACCGCGGCTTTTGAGATGATAAAATTTGAGGGCAAAAATTCGGATGAAGTCGCAAAAGTTTTCGGTGTATCTAAGAATGTAATCAACAATGATATTTACAGAGTCATTAAAAAGCTGAAAGAAATTGTTCTAAAAAATGAGAATAAGCGGGAGTTCATGTGATGAAAACAAGCGAGAGTAAAGAATTAAAATTGGATAAAATAGAGAGCCAAATTTTAAAAGAATTGCAAGAGGCATACAGCAATATAATAAGAAGCAACAAATGCATTTCCCACAAAAAAATAACACTTGACTTGGAAAGAAAATTAAAAAGCGATAAAAAGAAGGCAAGAACTACATAGCTCAGCAAAAGAATCTGGCAAGAATTCTTAAGCCAAATACTCAACTACTTCTTTATGCGCATTAAAATATTGAACTCATAGGTAGTTTCATTAGGATATAAAGCGTTAAAATTACATGAGAGAAATCGATGAAATAAGCTTGCGGAAGGCCCGAGAACTCTACGATTCGGGATATATTTCTTCATGCGAAGTCGGAACTACAAAGGGTTTGCAACAAATCCATAAATATATCTTTGACGGCCTATATGATTTTGCAGGCAAGGTAAGGGATAAGAATATATCAAAAGGCAATTTTAGATTTGCAAACGTAATTTACCTAAAAGAGGCGCTTGCAAAGATCGAGCGGATGCCCGAAGGAAATTTTGAGGAAACCATTGCCAAATATGTTGAAATGAATATCGCCCATCCATTTATGGAAGGCAACGGCCGCGCTACAAGAATATGGCTCGATATGATTTTAAAGAAAAATCTCGGCAAGGTCGTAAACTGGCAGAATGTCGATAAAGACTTATATTTGCAAGCGATGGAACGCAGTCCCATAAACGATTTGGAACTGAGATTCCTGCTAAAAGAAAACCTCACAAGCGATGTCGATAACAGGGATGTTATATTCAAAGGAATAGAGCAATCGTACTACTACGAAGGCTACGAAAAGCCTTGATTTCACATTTCACTACTCTGCGTTAGATAAACGTTCTCGTCTTATATCTGCTTAGTTATATACCTATAATAAGCGCTGAATTATGATTTAGGTGCAGAAAGATCCGTATTATCTGTCCACATCTCGCATTGGGCTATTACTGTGTTTAAGGCTTCTTCTTGCCCTTCCGGAGGATACTTGTACTTTTTCAAGAGCCGCCTTATTAGCATTCGCATGCGGGCTCGTGCTGTCTCTTTATGCTGCCAATCTATGGTTTTATTTTTTCGTAGCGCCTCCGTCAATTCCTTTGTAATTGCGATGAGTTGTTCGTTCGAGTAGAAGTCTTTCACCGCTTGCGGTTTGGTAAGCGCGTCATAAAAGGCGCTTTCTTCTGTGGTCAGACCTAAGGCGTTCCCGTCTTCTTTTGCTTTTACAATCTCTCTTGCCATCTTCAGAAGTTCTTGGATAACTTCCTCATTTGTAAGCAAGCCGTTCAGATATGAGCGCATTGTTTTTTGCAAGAGTTCTGAGAACTTTTGAGATTTTACAACATTCGTTCTTTGGTAAACCGAGACTTGTTCGGCAATTAACTTCTTCAACAATTCTACGGCCAAATTTTTCTGCTTTAACTTTGCAACTTCCGCCAAAAACTTCGGGTCAAAAATCGAGAATTCTTCTTTTACGTCAGAAAAGAGGTTTACCACTCCTTCGCTTTTTATGCTCTGGCGAAGGAGTTCGTTTATGCGCGCGTTTATTTCGCGCAAAGATATATAGTTTGGCCTGGAAGTAATGCGAGTAAGTAAAGTTCTTACAGCTTCAAAGAAAGCCGCTTCAAGCCTATCGTCTGGGCTTACAATACTGCGGCAAAGCGACAGCGCCTGCCTTAGTAGCATGGCCTCTTTTATGTAATGCTTTTTTCGCTCCGGTTCTTGGGGGTCGGATAGAAAGTTTACGCCGTCCATAATGAGCTGGGCTCGGTCATAATCTTTTGCGGCTTTAAAAGATGAATAGTCAAAGCCGTGAAATAAATTCCTGCAAACTTCGAGCTTTTCCAAAAAGCGCGGCAGGGCGGTATCGCTTATATCCATATCTCCATACCGCTGTTTATCTCGCGCGGTGTAGTCGTTCATAGCTTTCTTGAGCGCAGATGCTATGCCGACATAATCGACGATAAGTCCGCCTTCCTTATCTTTGAACACCCTATTTACGCGCGCAATGGCCTGCATTAGGTTGTGCCCTTCCATTGGCTTATAGACATACATTGTGGCAAGCGACGGCACGTCAAAGCCCGTAAGCCACATATCTACAACTATTGCAATTTTTAGCGCTGAGTCGTTATCTTTGAATTTACGCGCCAATTCCTCTTTATCCGATTTTTTGCCTATTATTCCGCCCCATTCTTTTGGATCGTTGTTGGAGGAAGTCATGACAAGCGCGATTTTCTCATTCCAGTTTGGCCTTAGTGCGAGAATTTTTTTGTATATCTTCATCGCGATTTCGCGCGAATAGGCAACTATCATAGCTTTGCCTGTCAGTATATTTGCGCGGTTTTGCTCGTAGTGGGTCACGATGTCGCTGCAAAGGGCGTCAATGGTCTGTTCGGCGCCGAGGATGCTGTCCATGCGGCTTAACTCTTTTTTGCTCTTTTCAATGGAATATTCTTCCGCAATTTCCGCCAATTTGTCATACTCGCGGTCGATTCTATCCATTAGGGATTTATCGAGCTTTAGGCGCACTACGCGGCTTTCGTAATAGACGGGTCTTGTCGCGCCGTCCTCGACGGACTGCGTCATGTCGTAAATATCTATGTAGTCTCCGAATACCTCGCGGGTGTTTCTGTCTTTTTGCGAGATTGGCGTTCCGGTAAATCCAATGTAAGTGGCGTTTGGGAGATTCCGCCTTATCAAGATTTCCGTACTTATTTTTACCTCTCCGCTCTTGGGGTCTATGCGCTCTATCTCGTAGTGCCCCCTGTGGGCTTCGTCCGCCATAACGATAATGTCTTTGCGTTCCGACAGAGGCTCTTCAGACTCCGTGAACTTTT
>CALWWF010000213.1 GCA_944385165.1 uncultured Oscillospiraceae bacterium | reverse complement strand
ACGAAAATCCACTGTGTCCATTTGTAGAAATTCGGATCTGTTGTGTTTACTTCCATATCCCAGTCATAAAGCGCTGCGATATCGTTGATCTGTCTCTTGATATTTGCTACGTTCTCAGCAGTGGATTTTGCCGGGTGAACGCCCATCTTGATGGCATAGTTCTCAGCCGGGAGTCCGAAAGCATCCCATCCCATAGGATGAATGATATAGTAACCCTGCTGAAGTTTATAACGGCTCCACACATCGGAGATTACGTATCCTCTCCAGTGTCCGACATGAAGTCCGTTTCCTGACGGATACGGGAACATATCGAGGCAGTAATATTTCTCCTTCTCTTTGCCATTGTCATCCACTTTCGGATTGACCGGATTCTCTTCCCATCTCTCACGCCATTTTTTCTCAATTGCTCTGTGGTTGTACACGATCTTTGTACCCATCTGACGATTCCTCTCTTTCTTCTCTTACTGAATGTCCGCCTGAAGACTGTTCTGATCATTCATTTTAACCGGACGCATAGAAAAAGCCTTTTCTTCTCATTTTACAAAGAGACGAAAAGGCTTTATTTCCGTGGTACCACTCTTATTCATCTGCCTGGGGGCAGATGCACTCATTGATTCTGTAACGGGAATTCCCGCTTCCGGCTGCCTGTGTCACTCGATGAGGTTCTTACAAGTTCACCGAAAGAACTCCAAGATGAGTTCAGAGTTTACGCTGCTGCCTCACACCTCCCGGCAGCTCTCTGGAAACGATACTCTCCTACTACTTCTCTTCTTTGTCTTTGCAATATACTCAATTATTATATGAAGAAGCTTAAAATAAGTCAAGGAAAATTTTTTGCATTTCTGTGTGTTTTGTGCAACCTTTTCCAGCCTGGGAGAGTCTAACCAGTGTAAGATAAAAGGAGCTCCCTTTCCATCTGAACATAAGGAGGAACTGTTTATGAGACAAGATGAGGAACTGCATTTTGCCAGAAAAGCAATGCATGGAAATCCCGACGCCTATGCCTGGCTGATCACCCGGCATCAGGAATATTTGTACAAAATGGCTTTTCTGTATATGAAAAATGAGCAGGATGCTCTGGATCTGGTCGGCGTCACGATATTAAAAGGATATCAGAATATCCGCCATCTGAAAAAGCCACAGTTATTCAGAACATGGATCACGAGCATTCTGATCAACACAGCCAAAAGTGAACTAAAAAAAATTGTCTACTATGATGAGATTGACGAGAAACATCTTTCTGACCGATATCATGCCGTATCACTTGAAGAGAGACTGGATCTGGAATCAGCGATTGAACTTCTTCCGGAAAAATATCGCACAGCCATCATCCTGAAATATTTCAGCGAACTGTCCGTACACGAGATCTCATATATCATGAACGCACCTGAAGGAACTGTCAAAGCATACTTAAGCCGTGCGCGTAATGAACTTAAAAATATATTAAAGGAGGACTATTTTTATGCGGATTGATTTTAATAACATATATGTTCCAGACGAAAAACTGAATCATGTTGTGGAAGAAAGCCTGCAAAAAGTAAAAAAGATTCGTAGGAAAGATCGTTTTCGCCGTATTGCAGGCGGCACGGTTGCCGCGGCTGCCGCGCTCGCCGTACTGACTGGTATCTGTGCTTCTAATCCTGTGATCGCCGAACAATTTACAAAACTGGGGGAAATCTTCGGTCTGGTGGAGAACGAACAGTATTATCCGGGCGATTATTCATCTGTTAGTGTTCCCGTTCCCGGAGAAAACGTAAGCCAGTCTGAAGGGATTACCATCACTCTCTCGGAATTCGTCTGCAGCAGTGAATCTTTGAATATTTCTATTCTGATAGATTCTGAAGATCCCTTCCCTGAGCTCTTTCGCCAAAGTGTAGCGGATGAAGATAAAAACGGAAGTTCTTATATCATGCTGGTTACCGAACAGAATACTGATTTTGCAGATATTCCGATGAATCCTGACGGAAATATGTATCTAGAAGCCAGGGGGGCTTTTCAGGACGAATATACTTTTGCCGGAGTGATCCGCATTGACTTTAATTTGTATCCTTATGCGCTGTACGAAATCCCTGATTCTTTTATATGGGATCTTAAGATAACCAATATCTACAGTCCGGACTGGACCGGGAAATCAGATAGTCCGCTGGCAATTCCCGGAAAATGGACTTTCTCCAGCCAAATCACCCGGCAGGAAATCGGTACGAAGACAGTTGAGGTGAACCAATATGCCCCCAACGGCGATGGTATTGTAAGCGTTACCATATCTCCCTATGAAGTTGACGTAGAAATGGGATACGACGAAAGCAAAGTCCAGCCCGGATATGAACGATTTGACAGTATACAGTCTGTAATGCTGGATGGCTCAGGCAAACGGATCGAGGATAATATAGGGCTGTTTCCCCCAGACGGATATGATCTGTCAATGATCACCGTCTATTATGTAGAGACTCCGGATGAGGCATCCTGGTTGGAGATACAGGATAAACTGCTTGATAAGAATTTTGCGCCACAGCTTCAGGAATATCTGGAAGACATTGCGATCCAGAAAATAGAAATACCATTGTAAATCCTTTCTTTCATATACAGATAAACACAGTTCCCAACAGTCGGGAACTGTGTTTATCTATATAATAAAGGCAGAATTTACATTCCGCGTTTCACTTTTGCTTCCCACGGCACAATTTCACCACTCTCCATACTTTTCTTCACATCAATGATCCGCTGATTGGCCGATCCGCGGAACAGCAGCCTGATATCCTTCAGTGCTTCCACAAATCTCCCGTCCACAAGCACATCTATCATGGACAGCATTTCGTCCGTATACTCACATCTTGCTCGGCTTTCGCTGAGCAGTTCTTTGTCATAGAGATAG
>CALWWF010000212.1 GCA_944385165.1 uncultured Oscillospiraceae bacterium | reverse complement strand
CAGATTATACAATGTTACAGATAAATAGTGAAACCGCCCACAAGATGTTCATCCAACTGATGGAACGCTTCGATAAGATTGAGAAGATGCTGGAGCGACAGAACAAGATGAAGGAGTGTCTCGATGGCGACACATTGCTGGATAACTACGACCTGAGCAAACTGCTTGGCGTGACTCACCGTACCCTTGCTCGCTACCGCCAGAAGAAACTTATCCGCTACTATATGATTGACGGACGCACATACTACAAGGCTTCCGAGATTAATGATTTTCTTAAGATGAAAGGTTCCTTATGAAAGTAGTTGTAATAGAAGAGAAGGTATTTGAGGATCTTTTGTCAAGTATCGAGATGTTCGTTCATAAGTTTGAACAAACATTAAACAGTGAATCAGAAAAGCGTTTAGGAAGATGGCTGGATACTCACGAAGTGTGTGCCTTACTAAATCTATCCAAGCGTACAGTACAGAGTTTAAGGGCGAGTGGGAAGTTGCCTTCTACGCAAATATGCAAGAAGAACTACTATAAGCCAGAAGATATTGAGAAACTATTAAAAGAAAGAAACGATGAATCATGATACCCATACTAACACTCATCGAGCAAAAAGAGCTATAGCGGCCTTTTCTAAAATGAGTGCTATCCTTGATAAAGTCAAGGAAAACTACAAGCCTACATTGAACGGGGAAAAACTGATAACCGATAAGGAATTGGCAGATTTTCTCAAAATAAACAAGCGTTCACTGGTCGAATATAGGAAAAATGGAATACTGCCATATTACCACATAGGAGGACGAATTTTGTATAAAGAATCCGATGTAGAACGGATAATGCAAGAGAATTTCTATGATGTATTCGGCAAGGAGTAGTTTGAAGTGTTAAAATACCTATAATAAAACTCTTAAAAACGCCACGAGACTTGCGTGTAAGCCGATTTATGCTTATCTTTGCATCGTTGAAATTCACATGTGCACGTAACGTGTTTATGAAATAAGGTGAATTCTATTGTAGATTAAACGTGCCAGTCTCGTGGCTTTTTTATATAAGCCAAAGGCAAAGCGTTGAGATACAAGTGCTTACAAGGATACATCAATCCCTGGTGGCACCACTTGAAAATCAGAGAGTTACTGAAAAGCAACTCTCTTTTTTTATGCCTGAAATTGGCCTAAAACGGCTGGAAAACACAGAGTGGTTTTCTAAAAAGTTTTACCCAAAATGGCAACAGTTGATGTTGTATGTTACAAGTACAGACCATTAAAGAACAATGAATTACCCTTAAAAATAAGGGTATGTAAAGACAAGAAGTCAAGATACTTCAATCTTGGAATATCTGTAAAACTTGAACACTGGGACTTTGAGAACAACAGGCCAAAGTCAACCTGTCCTGACAGGGAACTGATTGAGAAGCTGATTTCCAGCAAAATCAGTGAAGTGAGAAGCAAGATAGTAGAATTGACATCCGAGGACAGGGAGTTTTCAGCAACCACTCTTGTAGAGAAGGTATCTAATCAGAGCAGAATTATTACAGTCGGAGAACTGTTCAAGCAGCACATTCATTCTCTTGTAGAGGAGAAAAGAACAGGTTACAGGCTCTCCATCCAGCAGACTTACAACTCTTTAATCAAGTTCAACAGACATCTGGATATCCCTTTTTCCGAAATGGACTGCACTTGGCTGAGAAGATACGAGACCTGGCTGAGGAAACAAGGCAAGTCAGAGAACACCATTGGAATAAGATTCCGAAATATCAGGATGTTATTCAATTTGGCGATTGATATGGGTCTGGTAAAACCTGAAAATTATCCATTCAAGAAGTTTAAGGTATCAAAACTCCATCAGGACACAGCCAAAAGAGCCTTGACCAAAGATGAGATATTATCTGTCGTGAACTACAATACCGCAGGAAGAGATTTCTATTGCAAACTGGCTGTTCATTTATTTACATTCTCCTATTTTATGGGAGGTATCAATTTTGTTGACATGGCATATCTGACAGAGAAGAACATATTGAATAACAGATTGGTTTACAGCAGAAGAAAGACCTCCAAACTGATAAATCTGCCTATGCAGGAAAGAGCCGTTGCGCTCTTGAAGGAGTATGAAATGAAAAACAGTCCGTATCTATTTCCTATCCTGACTGTCAGGCATAAGACGGAGCAACAAAGACTAAACAGGCTTCATAAGGTCATCACAAAAGTAAACAAGGCTCTGAAAACCATTGGAGAAGAGCTGCACATTCCCATCAAGCTGACAACATACGTAGCAAGACACTCCTATGCTACTGTCCTTAAAAGAGCCGGAGTGGCCACCTCCATTATAAGCGAATCATTGGGTCACAGTTCGGAGAAAGTCACTCAAATCTACCTAGACAGCTTTGAAAATAATCAGATAGACAGTGCAATGGAATTTTTAAAATAACTATATTTGTACATCTAACTCATTTATATTATTATATAATAAAAGGGTTAGATGTACAAATCAAACTTATAGCACATTTATGGAGGAAACTGCAAGAACATTAGAAGATGCCAATTATGAACTGGACAGTGAATATGAATCTGTATTCAAAATGTTGAATGGCGCAAACTTTACAAATCGTGATGGGATTGAATTTGCAGGACTGGACGGAGTGTATGATGACAAAGGAGAGAACGCATCTTGGTTAGTCAGAATCCGACAAGACCAAAAAATAGGCGAGGTAATGGACAGAGTCCCATTTGGCATCTTAAATAAAACCATTACGGGATTGGGGGCCACAACATTGGAAATCATGAATAAGGAAAGAAACTCAATTATCGTGGTGCCTACTAAATCACTGGCTTACAGTAAATATAAATCAGCAAATGCCAAAAAGGGAGGGCAGTATGCTTTTTATGTCGGAAGCCCAATCAAAGAAATTAAAAGCAATGTCGCCCCAAATCAGATTCTGTCGTATTTGTCCAATAGCGGTGCCACAAAAAAGAAATTTCTTGTAGTGGCTGACAGTCTGCCATTTCTAATAGATATTTTGTTGAAAAACAATGTGGATGTATACCATGAATATTTCCTTATGGTAGATGAGATAGATACCATGCAGGCTGACAGTGCTTACAGACCGAAGTTGGAGAATGTAATGGATTATTATTTCAAGTTTGACAGAAAACAAAGGAGCGCAGTCTCTGCTACCATAAATGACTTTTCAAATCCTGATTTAGAATTGGAATCAAGGGTAACAACCTGCTGGAAAGAGAATCCACGGAGGAAAATAGACCTTGTATATACCAGTCATGTTGACGATGCTGCTAAAGAGCTTATCAAGCGGAAATTGGATGACTGTCCTAACGACAAGATACTTGTCGCATATAATTCCTTGGACGGTATACTCAACATATTGAGTTTACTGAAAAAAGATAATGTGGCCGTCAATTCTGATTTCGGCATATTATGCAGTGAGAGAAGCAATGATAAAATTAAAGAGTACTTGGATGACACAGATAATGTGATTGACGACGAAGCCCGCCTGCAAAAGAAAATAGTCTTCATGACATGTGCCTATTTTGCTGGGATTGACATTCAAGACCAGTGTCATCTTCTGACTATATCATCTCATTTGCAACCTTTTACATATTTATCTGCTCAAAGGATGGCCCAGATAGCAGGACGATGCCGTGATGGCAACTTGTCTGAAACTATAATTTACGATATACCACAGCAATCCTTCAGAAGTGAATTTAAGAACAAATATGAATATCAGGCATCTTTGATAAGTAGAGCTAAAGCATACGCAGATTTTTTAAACTCAACAAAGGATGCTGTAATTCATAACCCTGAGTTGAAAGAATTGGAGCGGTTTATTGACTCCTTTGTTGATTTCATCGCAAAATCAAAAGTGGACAACAGTGATTATCCGATAAAGATTATCCGTCAGAATTGCCTGGACAGAACATTTATGCCGGCCTATTTTAATATAGATGCCCTTGTGGAAAAATGGGAGCTTGTACATGATTTGTATTCAGACAGGCAACGATTGGAGGATGAACTTAAGAAACAGCATGATGTGAACGTAATAGAATACTGTATGACAATAGAAGAACACGATGTTTCATGCATTGAGGAAATTAAGGGAAGGAATGCAGAACGCAGGGCTGAAAATGTGGACAGACTTAGACCCATATTACTGGATTGGCACAATAACGGCAGGAATGAAGCACAGTACAATGAATTGTTCAGGGAGCAGGACAAAAAGGTGCAGGATTTATGTACTGAGTTTAAAAAGCTGTCGCCTTACGTAGATGTAGAAACACTGTTTGACGGTCTGGCTGAAAAATATCAGGACAAGCGGACACTGCGTAATTATGTAAATGCGGTTATTTTCCATGTTATGCCTGATGACCATGCTTTTAAGGCCGATGTTCTGGCTAAATTTCATTACCATGACATTGCTGCTCATTTAGGGGAAAGAGGGATAGGAAAGATTAGCAGAGAAGAGAAAATTGAAAAGATGAAAGAGGTATTCAGGGTACATTTAAGGAGGACGGACATGGACGAGAATACATTATCAGAATATTTCAGCTGCTTCTTTAAGACCAGAAGGAGCGGTGGTGTTGATAAGATTACAGGACTAAATCCTTTGGGCTTGCCAGCACCTGTTCAATATATCAGTTCAGATATGAGTTTATTTGATTTGTTTTTATTCCCCCAAGTAGGGCAATAGTTATAATCCCCTGTTTTTCTGTCAGAAGCAGGGGATTGTTCTATACGCAGATACTAATAAAGGACTGTATTTACCGAAAATTTTTTATTTTTTGCCCTCACTGTGTTTCCGGGAGCATGAGTCACACCATTTTGGCCCCCTCCCCGTCACTCAGATTGGGGACACTCCCCCCTGCGGGGAGCAATACACCACCTTTAATGCTGCGGACTGCATAGTGCCGTCCCTTAGTCAACAGTAAAAACATAAAAGCAATGGAAAATCTGAGATTTATCAGGACGATGTCCCTTGACGACTTCAAGAATGGAATGGGAATCCCGGAGATTGAGGTCAAGAAAAACCCGAGGACAGGAAAGCTGTTCTTCGCCTATGGAAATGAGGTGGGTGCTGTCAGCGGCAGGTTTGAGCACGGAGGTATTACAGTGCCTGTAATATCGCAGGTCTGCTCTGCGGACACAGGCGAGATGTTCTTCATGCTCCACCAGAGAGGTGAGGGAGGATGCGCAACCCTTGCAAGGTTCTGACACTCCCCCATATCCAATTGGGAAAAGCCGGATGGTGCAAGTGCTGTCCGGCTTTCTTATTTAATGTCTTCCATAACATCAAAACTCAAATCTTAAATCTTTTATCATGAATCAGTTAAGAGTATCATCAAAGAGACAGGCCAGGATAAAGATGGCCCTGCAGGGCTGCGCAGGAAGCGGCAAGACCTACTCAGCCCTCCTTTTAGCCTACGGACTGTGCAGTGACTGGAGCAGGATTGCAGTCATTGACAGTGAGAACGGAAGTGCAGACCTTTATGCCAGCCTAGGGGCATACAATGTGCTTCCTATCTCCGAGTATTCCCCCGAGACCTACATTGAGGCGGTCAATGTCTGTGAGAGTGCCGGAATGGAGGTTGTAATCATAGACTCAATATCCCACTGCTGGGACTATCTGCTGGAGTACCACGCAGGACTGATGGGCAACTCATTTGTGAACTGGGCCAAGGTGACTCCCAGGCAGAACGCGTTCATACAGAGAATACTCCAGAGCAGGTGCCATGTCATATGCACGATGAGGACAAAGCAGGACTACGTGCTCAACGAGAGAAACGGCAAGATGGTGCCTGAGAAGGTGGGGCTGAAGGCAGTGATGAGGGACGGGGTGGACTATGAGTTCACCGTTGTCCTTGACATTGACCTGAAGCATCATGCCACGGCATCAAAGGACAGGACGGGCCTGTTCATGGGCAGGCCTGAGTTTACCATAACGCCTGCCACAGGAGAGAGCATCCTCAGATGGTGCAATTCGGAGAGCAGGCCTGACGCAGTCAACGGCCCAGGCTTTCAGATGAGCAGGACAGTTGAAGAACAGCCAAAACAGTACAGTAACAACAATTATCAGAATCATAAATACCATGGAAACGATGCTTATGCGCAGGGCAGGAACTGAACGGAGGGTACTCCTGCCCGATGAGATTAGGGACATCAACGACAGGGTAATATACCAAAGGCCCTGTATTGCCGATTCTCCTATAGTGAACGGCACAGGTAAATGCAACGGGTGGAAAAGACTGCCGTTCATTGAGGCAAACACAAAGGATGTGACCGTTGAGCATCTGAGGAATGACTGCATCATCCCGGTGTTCAGCAAGGACAATGAAGTCACCGTCTCCCACCACAGTTTCATTGAGGCGGTCCATGACGCGGCCAGTGAAGTCTTCAGAGGAGAAAGGGTGGACAGTCCTGAAATCAGGGTGAGCCACATCATCAAGGGAAGAACACCCGGAGCCATCCACAAGTCTGCAAAGGACCTGCTGGAGGAGGACAGGACCATCTACTACGAGAGGATGATGTTCTGCATTGAGATTCCCACCATACACGAGGACATCGCAGGCAGCAGGCTCAGCCTCACTGTCGGAGGGGTCAGGGCCTACAACCATGAGAACCTGTATTCCAGAAAGACCTGGGAGAAATTCAAGGTCTTCATCGGCTTCAAGAACATGGTCTGCTGCAACATGTGTGTCTCCACTGACGGATACAAGTCAGAGATAAGGGTTATGAGCCTCGGGGAACTCTACAAGGAGGCAATAACCCTCTTCCAGAGCTACTCAACGGACAGCCACCTGACTCAGATGAGGAGGCTGCAGGACTACTCAATCAGTGAGGCGCAGTTTGCCCGGTTCCTCGGCAGGTCAAGGATGTACCAGTATCTCCCAAACAAGGAGAAAAAGGCACTTCCTGAGATGCTTATGACGGACACGCAGATAAACCTTGTGACCAGAGCCTACTACGGTGATGAGAATTTCGGCAGGCAGGCTGACGGGGAGGGGCTGTCTATGTGGAGGATGTACAACCTGCTGACAGGGGCCGGCAAGTCTTCCTACATTGACAGCTTCCTTGACAGGTCCCTCAATGCCGGAGAACTCTCGGCAGGTATCTGCAGGGCCCTAAGAGGAGATAGTGAGTACTCATGGTTCATCAGGTAATCACTGCCCATCCTATAGGAAACCGGGGCTCAATATTCTTCCATTATGTAGGTATATTTTTCGTAGATGAGGCAAGAACTGTACACCCAACTCCTCTTTTATATAGAAAAATAAGGAGTTGGATGTACAAATCAACACTGACGCAGGACTATGACATGGAAAATTCTTGAGGTGCTGGCTCAAATCCTCATGCTGTTTCTGGGCCTTGCCGTCCTGGGACGGGCAGCCGGTGATGACGGTGATAAGGAATGAATAACAGGGGCCGGAAATGCCCCTTTATTTGTTTTTATTGTTGGGAGCCGCAATCTTTTCATGAGGCTGCGGCTCTTTTCACTATTAATGAGGTATCTTTTCTCTAAAACGTAATAGCTGCAAATCTTCAATTGTGTGGCATGAAACCGCCTCCACACACCTGCAGGGGTCTCTATGGTGCATGATGGGAGATTCCTGGACGGCGACAGTCCCGGAGTC
>CALWWF010000211.1 GCA_944385165.1 uncultured Oscillospiraceae bacterium | reverse complement strand
GGAGCCAGAGGTATGCCTGTTTTTTCGTCATCAACCCGCTTTCCCACAGTCGGTTAAAAGCCGCATGGGCAAGCTGCCTTTTGCGCCGCAGCTCAGGGCCGGCCAGTGTACCCATGGGCATCAGGCTGGACCTGTGAGCAGTCACATAGGCGTCACATGTTGGATAACGGGCGCAGACATATAATTTCATATCCGGGATTGCACGGTCTCCGTGGACTACGGATGCAGGCCGCAAATAGGCCAGGGACCCACAGTAGGGGCATTTAATGTTCATTCGTTTCAACCTTTTACCTCCTGATAAGTGTATTGCTGCTCTAACTGCGACAGCGGCGCATCGGCCGAGGGAAGCTGCCAGAGCAGATATCTTGCAAAAATATCCCTGAAAGCGCCTTCACTCATTTGGCCCCGGCACTCATCCGGAACGATCTGCCGGCCGGCAGCGCAGCACAGTACAGTTTCCGGCATGATGACCGGGCATCCTGTGCAGTCGGCAGCCATGAGCCAGCCATTCCCGCCGTCCTGGGCGGAAATGTAAACAGTGTTGCGCCAGTTGCCGCCGCAGGCGGTTAGAAAAGCGTACAGTTTGCATGTGTCAGATTGCATCTTTCCTATTTCCCTCTCTTTCAATACGCACCGGAAAAAGGCCAAAATGGCCCTTGTAAAAGTAAAGTTTTTGTAAACAATAAATCATCCCCCATGAGACATGGGGGATAAAGATGGAATTTTGATGCTAACTTCTATCAATTTCGAGCTAAGTTGGAAGCATAATTCCGACTTTTTGATTGATGGATGATTATCGAAAAAACTGTATTACTGTATTCTTAAAGACACTTTTTAAAATTGTATTTGCAAAACAAATTTACTTAGTCGTCGTTTTTTAATTCAGTTCGCAGATTTCCTCGCAAATACTTTCTATCGTGCGTATAAGCAAAATTCCTCTGATGCGAAGGACAATATCGAATTGTTGAGGCCATTGCTGTGCAACCACAGCGTTTTTTATTTCCCACTTCCGCATACAAAGCCATCAACAGAACATATACTATAAATGCCGCCAGATAAGTCCACGGTATGTACCAATTTTGGCTTGGGAGAAATCCTGCGGCCGTGGCGTGGCGGCACTTCTAAAAAATCGGCGAATATTTGGCTTAACAAAGTTGACAAATATGAGTCCTCATGCGACAATATAAATAACAAAATAAGTCCTCATAATCTGCAAGTGATTGTAAGCGTCATGTATTGGCGTCAGACTGAGGCATTGTTAGGACACCTTTATTGAGATGTCCTTTTTTGATGCTGCATTGTTACCAGATCTTAGCCAATCCGTCTGAAAATGATGGATAAATGGTTCTAAGCATGGTAAGAATACCATTTTTTCTGCCATTTCTTTTGCTGTTTATATTGTATATATGGCTATCCAATGATCCAGAATGGTCCGCCGGCGCCGGCCCTTTTGCTGGCCTCGTCAAGAATGATGGACAGGTCCCATGCCTTTTGGCTGCGGGAAGTGCTGGCCGGGTCAGCCACCAGGATCTGCTCATTCTCCACGCCCCGCAGGACAATGAAATGCCCGCTTGTCGTAAAATGCCCTTCGGACATGATTGCCACTACAAGCTTGCCGCCTGAAAGCGCATCCACTATGCGCTGCGGCTCAGACGCTGTACAGCCGGAAACCGGCAGGCCCCACTCTTCGGCAGCGCCGGGGATAAGGGAGTGATAAGAGCCGCTTTTGCTGCACCAATACCCGTTTTCATAGGCCCACTGTGCCATCTCCGGCGGCTCGACAATATTTCCGGTCAGCGAGGACACCACAATGGCCATAGCCGTAGGACCGCAGCCGTAGCCGCCGATGTGGTCTGTCCCGTATGGCTCGCCGGCATATCTCTCATCCAGCTGATTGAAATAGATCACCTCAGTGGCGCTGTCTGTAAAACGTATATCCCCGAGAGAGGGGATGCTGTGACCGCCATCGGTGTACTGGAACATGCCATCGCTTAAAAACAGGCTGAGGTTTTGCGCATAGTCTTCGGCAAGGGATTGCTGCTTATCGGTCAGGTGGAATATCTGGTCCGCAAAATAGCCCTCACCCTGATAAATAATGGTGTAGATATACCATGTTTCGGTCCTGCTCTCATCCTCTTCAGTCGCCGGGTCGTCCGGGGTTGTACGGACCTCAGAAGTGCGCGAAAAGGTATAGAGCTTGTCTTTGCCACGGCGCAGGACGGTTTCCATGCCGCTTAGAGAAATGCTTTCCCAGTCCTGGCCTTTTGAGGCGCAGTATTGCCCGATGAACAGATTGGAGTTGCAGACAACCTGACCTTCGTAGGGGTTAATGATTTCGTAATGTTCGCCGCCGGTCCGTGAAAAATCATTGGAAATCCGCCGGGTTACATCGTCAATACCTTCGCCGAGAACCTGATTGATGGAAAAGGTAATGTCATTGATATTCCTCTGGATAGCGGCATTATCGTTTAAAATGGGCAGACCGTCAGTGGTGGGTTCGCCTGTAAGGCTGCCAAAAATGAGGGAAGGAAGCATCACAATAAACAGGATGGGAAGCATGAGTACAATAACGATAATGGCGCAGATCTTCCCAATGTGTTTACGCGCGCCTAAAGCCGCCCCGATAACAGCGCCGTAAGGGCCGCCGGCAGCTGCTCCTTTAGCGGCGCCTGAAAGGGCTTTGCCGGTCTGAAGCAGCCCCTTCGCCATATGTGCGGCGCTGGATGCTGTAGATATGGCCTCATCAAAACTGCTTTTTTCTTTCTCCATATGTTTTACCTGCAATATAAGGGCTGCGCGATATGTGAGATGGCCGACTTGAAAATGGAGAGCACCTGCGGCTGAAACGCCCCACAAGCACCGGATAATATCATCCCGACAGCCTGCTCATGAGAATATTCCGGCCGGTAGCTTCTCTGCATCCTTAATGCGTCATAGCAGTCGGCCAGGCTGACAACTTGAACATAATCGGGGATCTGGCCGCCTTTGAGCCCTGATGGATAGCCGTTGCCGTCCCAACGCTCATGATGGCAGAGGGCAATTTCCCTGGCATATTTTAGGGCCAAAGTATTCTCCGTTTGGGGGAAACAGGCATCAAAAATGACGGCCCCCAAATTGGTATGTTGCTTAATAATTTCGCGCTCAAAAGGCGTCAGAGCATTTGGATTGTCGATGAGCTGCGAGGAAAGGACGCACTTGCCAATATCATGCAAAACAGCCGCGGATGATAAGGGCAGAAGATGCGACTCAGGG
>CALWWF010000210.1 GCA_944385165.1 uncultured Oscillospiraceae bacterium | reverse complement strand
AATCAGTCTGACCATATGAAATCACTCCTGTCAATTAAAGTCGCTGGGGGAGATTCGGTATGTTAAGCATACCACAAGATCCGGTGAAAAACAATGCAGAAATGAAGATTTAATCTTTGTTCATAATGGAGATTGACAGCGGTCGGGATCCTGCCCCGCCGCCGGGGCGGGATCATTTCTCCAGCTTGCTCTCCAGCTGGGCCCGGCGGTCTTCGTAGCCGGGCTTGCCCAGCAGGGCGAACATATTTTTCTTGTAGGCCTCCACGCCGGGCTGGTCAAAGGGGTTCACGTCCAGCAGATACCCGGACAGGCCGCAGGCGTACTCAAAGAAGTAGATCAGCTGGCCCAGATCCCGGGCCGTCTTGCCGGCGGTCTCCACGATCAGGTTGGGCACGCCGCCCTCGGTGTGGGCCAGGAGCGTCCCCTCCATGGCTCGGTCCCGGATGAAGTCCATGGTTTTGCCGGCCAGGAAGTTCAGCCCGTCGCCGTCCGCCGCGTCGGCGGGCACGGACAGCTGGCGGTTGGAGGGCCCCAGCCGCACCACGGTCTCGAACATCAGCCGCTTGCCCTCCTGGATGTACTGGCCCATGGAGTGGAGGTCCGCCGTGAACTCCACGCTGGCGGGGAAGAGGCCCTTGCCTTCCTTGCCCTCGCTCTCGCCGAAGAGCTGCTTCCACCACTCCGCCATGAACCGGAAGGCCGGGTCATAGCAGGCCAGCAGCTCGATGGACCGGCCCGCCCGGTACAGCTCGTACCGGATGGCGGCATACCGCCAGGCGGGGCACTGGAAGGAGGCGTCCTGACAGGCCTCCATCATCTCCGCCGCGCCCTGCATCAGGGCGGTGATGTCCACCCCGGCCACGGCGATGGGCAGCAGGCCCACAGCAGTCAGCACGCTGTAGCGGCCGCCCACATCGTCCGGGACCACGAAGGTCTCCCATCCCTGGCTGTCAGCCAGGGATTTCAAGGCGCCCCGGGCCTTGTCGGTGGTGGCGTAGATCCGCTCCCGGGCGCCCTCCGGGCCGTACTTCTTCTCCAGGGCCTCCCGGAAGAAGCGGAAGGCCACGGCGGGCTCCGTGGTGGTGCCGGACTTGGAGATCACGTTGACGGAGAAGTCCACGTCCGCCACCAGGTCCAGCACCTCTCCCAGAGCGTCAGAGGAGAGGCCGTTGCCCACAAAGTAGATGTTGGGGGTGTCCTTGCGCCTGAGGTTGTAGTTGGGAGAGCACAGGCAGTCGATGACCCCCCGGGCGCCTAAGTACGAGCCGCCGATGCCGATGACCACCAGGGCCTTGGAATTGCCCTGGATGCGGGCGGCGGCGGCCTGGATGCGGGCGAACTCCGCCCGGTCGTAGTCCCGGGGCAGGTGTACCCAGCCGGTGAACTCCCCGCCGGCTCCGCTGCCGTTCTGGAGCTTCTCGTGGGCCCGCTTCAGACGGGGGGCCAGGACCTCCTCATAGGGCAGGGGCAGGAAGGTTTGCAGCTGAAAGGATTTGACATCCAACATCGTGAAAGGCCTCTCTTTCGTAAAACTGCGGAGATTTGTGATCTCATTATACCATGCCCGGAAACGGGACACAAGGGAAAGCGGTCGCAATCTGACGGGAGAGGCGGAGGGGGCGGGGACGCAGGACATCCCCGCCCGACTCAGGCGCAGAGGAAGGCGGTCCGCAGCATCCGGGCCAGCATCTGGCCGAAGGTGACCCGGGGGATCTCCTCGCCGGCCAGGATGGGCAGCTCCGCCACGATCTCCTCCCCCGCGGTGACGGTGAGGGTGCCGATCTGGCTGCCCGCGGCCACCGGCGCCTCCAGGGACTCCGGCAGGGAGACGGTCTGCCGGAGGTCCCCGGCCTGGGCCTTCTCCAGCAGCAGGTGGGTGTCCTCCCCCAGTACCGGCTGGACCGTGGCCTGGGTCCCCAGGGACACGGGGATGGGCGGCAGGGCGGACCCCGGCACCACGGTCTTTAGGGTATAGGTGGAGAAGCCGTAGTTCAGCAGAGCGGTGGCGTCGTTGAACCGCTGGGTGGAGGTGGGGGCCTTCATGATGACGGCAATCAGCTCCATGCCGTCCCGCTCCGCCGTGCCGGAGAGGCAGTACAGGGCGCTGTCCGTGGAGCCGGTCTTCAGGCCGGTGGCGCCCTCATAGAAGCGGATCAGGCGGTTGGTGTTCACCAGAGAGGAGGCGCCGTCCCGCAGGGTGTCCATCCAGATGGTGGTGTACTGGCGGATGTCCGGGTGATTCCGGATCAGCTCCCGACTCATCAGGGCGATGTCGTAGGCGGAGGTGACGTGGCCCTCCGCCGGCAGGCCGGTGGCGTTGCAGAAGTGGGTGTCCGCCATCCCAAGCTCCGCCGCCCGCTGGTTCATCCTCTCCACAAAGGCCTCCTCGCTGCCGGCCACTGTCTCCGCCAGGGCCACGGCGCAGTCGTTGGCGGAGACCACGCACACGGCTTTCAGCATGTCGCTGACCGTCATCTGTTCGTTCTCCTTCAGCCAGATCTGACTGCCGCCCATGGAGCAGGCGTGGGCGGAGGCGGTGATGACGTCGTCATAGTGGAGTGCCCCGCTGTCGATGGCCTCCATGGTCAGCAGCAGCGTCATCACCTTGGTGACGCTGGCGGGCTCCAGCTTGGCGTGCTCGTCCTTGGCGAAGAGGACAGTGCCCGTCTCCTTTTCCATCAGCAGGGCCGCCGGGGCGGACACCTCCAGCGCCTGGGCACTGCCGCCCATCACCAGCAGGGCGCACAGCAGCGCGACAATTTTTTTCATACGGATCCCCCTTTGCTTCGTTGGTAGAATCTATGTCCGGGCGGGCGGATTCATGCCGGGGATCATTTTTGGGTTGCAAAATGAAATCGGGTCTGCTATAATAGGCTCCAGCTTCCCGATGCGGCTGTAGTTCATCGGTAGAACGGCAGCTTCCCAAGCTGCATAGGTGGGTTCGACTCCCATCAGCCGCTCCATGTCGGAGCAAAGTCCGCTTTGCTCCGACGTCTTTTTATGCCTGAGGCAAAAAAGACGTCATCCGCCCGCTCCCTTGCTCCTCCTTTCCAACTGCGACCCGCTGCGCTGGGCTCGCAGCTGGTGGGCCGCCCTGCGGGCGGCATTTTTCTCGATTAAGAAATATCGATTTTAACCGTCCATTCCCAAAAGAAAGACACGCTGAAAAGCGTGTCTTTCTTTTCGGGGTTCGCAGGCCGATGGCCCGCTCCGCTCTCCGGTATTTCAAGGCCTAGGGCGGCCTTTGGCTGATCGGGTGGCCTCCCGATATATTTGGGGCATCCGTTCCGGCGTTCCCCGGGGGACGGGAGGGTGAGGACGTGCTTCAGACTCCTGATTGTATCGCACATCGCAAAAAAATAACCACATCCGAAGATGTGGTTATCTCTGGCGGAGAAGGAGGGATTCGAACTGGTAGAGATTGGATTTTGTGCTCTGCCGGCAAATGCCTCACAATACCTCTATGTACTGCAAATACAGGACTTTTTGAAAAGAAAATTTTATTGGATGTCAATGCGTGTTGACCGGTTTTACCGTGGTAAGGGTCATTTTTGTGGTCAGATTCAAGTGAAGGATATGTGTTTGCGCTTCTCCGACTGTAAAACCGGGAACGTGTCGCTATATTTCGCGGCAATCGAACACACGGCTGCCAGGCAATGTCTAGCGGCCGAAAATCGCATTTTAATGGACAAAGGATGAACGCTCTGTTTTGGACAAAGCAAGACCAGATAAAGGAAGCACCAGGTATTTGCCTGGTGCTTCCTTTCATTCACAGGAGATAGTGTGGCTCTTGTTGTGGTGACAACGGATGACTGCTTTGCGGGGAGCATTCCTCCTCTTGGTAAGTTGCCTGACAGAAGATCCGGCTGTATATGCGTTTATCAGAAGTTACCTTGCCGCATAAAATAAATTTTCACTGATTATAGAGTCCATTTACTGGCCGCCGTCCGCTCAGACACGAAGTCCCGGTAGATGCCCTCTTGGGCAATCAGGTCCTCATGGGTGCCCTGCTGGACGATGCGGCCCTGGTCCAGAACCAGGATCTGGTCGGCGTTGCGGACGGTCTTCAGCCGGTGGGCAATCATCAGCACGGTCTTCTCCCGGGTCAGGGCCTCCATGGCTTTTTGCAGCTGATCCTCGTTTTCCGGGTCCACATTGGCGGTAGCCTCGTCGAAAATCACGATAGGGGCGTCCTTCAAGAGGCACCGGGCGATGGAGATCCGCTGCTTCTCCCCGCCGGAGAGCGTGGCTCCGCCCTCGCCGATCACCGTGTCGTACCCATCCGGCAGGGCGGAGATGAAGTCGTGGCAGCAGGCTTTCCTGGCTGCCTCCACCACCTGCTGGTGGGTGGCATCGGGACAGCCGAACTTGATGTTGTTCTCAATGGTGTCATGGAAGAGGTACACCCGCTGGAACACCATGCTCACCTGCTCCATCAGGGATTCCAGGGTGTACTCCCGCACATCCCGTCCGCCGATGGTGACCCGGCCACCGTCCACATCCCAGAACCGGGCGATCAGGTTGCAGAGGGTGGTCTTGCCGGAGCCGGAGGGCCCCACGATAGCGGTGGTGGTCCTGTCCGGGATAGTGAGGGACACGTCCTTCAGAATGGGCCGGCTGCCGTAGGAGAAGTTCACATGGTCAAACACGATGCCGTGATCGTCCGGATGGAGCGCCGCGCCGTTCTGGTCCATCTCCGGGATGCCGTCCACCTGGTTGGCGTGGTCGATAGAGCTGCCCACCAGGCGCAGGGCGGACACGCCGCTGCCCGCGGACTGGATCTGGGAGAAGATCAAGAAGGAAATGATCACGGACATCAGGGCATTGGCCAGTGTCAGACTGCCGCTCAGATACAGCCACACAGCGGCCGCCAGGATCACCACGCTGAACAGGTGGAGGGCCATTTCCTGAGCCCAGATGTAGGGAGTGAACAGTTTTTCCACCGCCAGATTGTTGCTGCGGCTGTCCTCCAGGGCCTGACGAACCCGTTTGTCCCCCTTGCCGGTGAGGTTGAAGGACTTGATGACGCTCATGCCCTGGAGCTGCTCCAGCACCGCCTCCACCAGCCGGGCCTCGTCTCGCTGGCGCTTGGGGGCGATTTTAGCGGACTGTTTCTCCATGCAGGAGAGGAGCAGCAGGTACAGCGCCATTCCAGCCAAGGCCAGCAGGCCAATGCGCCAGTCCCAGAACAGGACACACAGCAGCATGACGGCGGAATTGATGAGCCCGCCCAGGATCGTGACCAACACCATGGCCCCGGCGCTCTCCACCTCGTCCAGAATGGTAGTGGCGATGCCGGTGAGTTCCCCTAAGCTCTGGTCGTTGAAATAACCCATGGGAATGCGCTTGAGCTTATCACCCATGTGGAGGCGCTTGTTGGCCACCATGAAATACCCGGCGTGAGTCTGCTGCAGCTGGCTGAACCGATTCATGATCGCCCGGCCCAGAATGCTGACCAGCAGCAGGGCCAGGGCCTGCCAGGCCGGTGTGGCAGAAGTGGAGCCGTCCACCAGGGCCAGGACCACCACATAGATGGCCGCGATCTGGAACATGTGGAAGATGGCGTAAAAGAACCCCAGCACCATGGACTTGCGGATGTTTCTTTGTTCCTCGCCGGCAAAACGCCAGATCTTTCTCAAAACCTCGATCATGCCTGCTCGCCCTCCTTTACCCCCATGTGGGCCTGCCACATCTCCCGATAGAGGGGGCAGGTGTCCAACAGTTTCTCGTGCTTGCCAGTGGCCTCGATGCGGCCGCCGTTCACCACCACGATCTGGTCTGCGCCAGTGATGGTGCTCAGCCGGTGGGCGATGACCAGCACCGTCCTGCCCGCAACCAGCTTGCCCACTGCACGCTGGACCAGGGCCTCGTTTTCTGGGTCAATGTAGGCGGTAGCCTCGTCAAGAACGACAATAGGAGCATCCTTCAACATGGCCCGGGCGATGGCGATGCGCTGCCGCTCCCCGCCGGAGAGGTGGGCGCCGCCTCCGCCCACGATGGTGTCATAGCCCTGTTCCAGGGCCCGAATAAACTCGTCGCACCCGGCGGCCTTTGCCACGGCCTCCACCTCCTGGTCGGTGGCAGTGGGACGGCCCATGCGGATGTTCTCCCGGACGCTCTCGTCAAAGAGGTAGTTGTCCTGGGACACAAAGGCCACCTGGTCATAGAGCTGGGGCAGCGGAATTTTCTTCAGATCCTGCCCGCCCAGGGTGATGGCACCGGCGGACACATCCCAGAACCCGGCGATCAGTTTGGCGATGGTGGACTTGCCGGAGCCGGAGGGGCCCACAAAGGCAGTCATGGTGCCGGCGGGGATGGTGAGGGACACGTCGTGGAGGACCTCCTTGTCCGCGTGGTAGCCGAAGGACACATGGGAGAGGGCGATGTCCCGCCCCTGGAACTGCACCGGGGCGTTCCCGTGGTC
>CALWWF010000209.1 GCA_944385165.1 uncultured Oscillospiraceae bacterium | reverse complement strand
ATAACAACGACGGAACCTACACTGTCATGGACAGCTCCAACAATGCTCTCGGCGTAATAAGCGCTGACACCAAGATTGTTGACTGCCGTGAGGGCGCCGGCACCGAGTGGGATACCGTCGAGACTCTCGAGATGCTCCTGCGCGGTGATTACAGCAGGTACGAGGATGTACTGCTCAATGTCACCTTCATTACTAGCGGTGCCGCTAAGCTCGCTTCCACTGTTTATGTGGTCGACGCTGCTGCCATCGCCTGATTACCTCACGGTAATCTAAATAAACCCTAAACAGAGTTTTCCGCCCCCGGTTCGCCGGGGGCGGTTTTTGGTATCATACCACTATACAATATAAACTATTTACGCCTCGGCGATGACCTCGACCTCGCACAGCGCGCCCTTCGGCAGCGTCTTTACCGCGACGCAGCTGCGGGCGGGCTTGCCGGTGAAATACTCCGCGTAGACGGCGTTGAAAGCGCCGAAGTCGGCCATTTCCGCGAGGAAGCAGGTCGTCTTTACAACACGCTCCAGCCCGCTTCCGGCGGCGGAGAGCACGGCGGCCAGATTGCGCATGACCTGATGCGCCTGTTCGGTCACGTCCGAGCCCACGAGCGCGCCCGTGGCCGGGTCAAGCGCTATCTGTCCGGCGGTGTATACCATGCCGCCGCTCACGACGGCCTGAGAGTACGGCCCTACCGCCGCGGGCGCGGAATTCGTGTGTATTATCTGCATTGCGATTACCTCCGGTTTCGGATTTGTACCAATACTATAGCACCTTTCGGCGCGGCGCGCAATTGATGCGCCAAATTTTTGTTTTTTCGCTTGCATTACGGCGTGTTTCAGGTATAATATGTTGTTGCCGATTAACCCCCCTACTATATATAAATAATAAGGAGGCTCCTTATGAGAGGCATTCACAGCGTAGTTGACGACATCCGCCGCGACGTGTTCACCGAGGTCGCCCGTCTCGCCTACGAGGGCGGCGATTACCGCAAGATAGACCTGCTGCCCTATAAGATAATCCCCGGCGAAGTCGCCCAGTACCGCCACGACGTGTTTCTGGAGCGCGCCATCGTCACCGAGAGGCTGCGCCTCGCCTGCGGCCTGCCCCTGCGCACCGCCGCGGAGGTCAATCTGGCCAGCGACGGCATAGAAGAGGCCGCGCTGCCCGAGAAGTACTATGAACCGCCCCTGATAAATGTCATACCCTTCGCCTGCAACGCCTGCCCTCCGAAGGAGATGCGCATCTCCTCCAACTGCCAGGGCTGCTTCTCCCGCCCCTGCATGAACGTCTGCCCCAAGGGCGCGATAAGCATCGGCCGCGACGGCAAGAGCGTTATCGACCAGGACAAATGCGTCCGCTGCGGCCGCTGCCAGAACCAGTGCCCGTACAACGCCATAAGCCGCATGGAGCGCCCCTGCGCCAAGGCCTGCGGCATGGACGCCATAGGCTCCGACGAGTACGGCCGCGCCAAGATAGACTACGACAAGTGCGTCTCCTGCGGCCAGTGCCTCGTGAACTGCCCCTTCGCCGCCATAGCCGACAAGAGCCAGATTTTCCAGCTCATTCAGGCCATACGCAAGGGCGACAGGGTCATCGCCTGCGTCGCGCCCGCCTTCGTCGGCCAGTTCAAGAACGCCACGCCCGCCAAGCTGCGCAAGGCCATGCGCATCCTCGGCTTCGCCGACACCGTTGAGGTCGCCATAGGCGCCGACCTCTGCACGGTCGAGGAGGCCAAGGATTTCATGGAGAACGTCCCCGAGCGCCTGGACTTCATGGGCACCTCCTGCTGCCCGGCCTGGAGCGTCATGGCGAAGAAGCTCTATCCCGAGTTCAAGGACAACATCTCCATGGCCCTCACGCCCATGGTGCTCACCGCGCGCCTCGTGAAGAAGGACAACCCCGACGCGCGCATAGTCTTCGTAGGCCCCTGCGCCGCCAAGAAGCTGGAGGCCAGCCGCCGCAGCGTCCGCTCCGACGTCGATTTCGTGCTGACCTTTGAGGAGCTGCTGGGCATGTTCTGCGCCAAGGACATAGACTTTGACACGCTCGAGCCCGACGAGTGCGACCTCGACTTCGACAAGGGCACCGGCGCGGGCCGCGGCTTTGCCGTCAGCGGCGGCGTCGCGGCGGCCGTCGCCGAGGTCATAAGCCAGCTCGACCCGACGCGCCACGTGGACGTCGATTACGCCGACGGCCTGCGCGAGTGCCGCAAGATGCTCACGCTCGCCAAGGCCGGCAAGCGCAACGGCTACCTGCTCGAGGGCATGGCATGTCCCGGCGGCTGCGTCGCGGGCGCGGGCACCATACAGCCCGTCATGGCCGCGGCCAACAACGTCAGGACTTATAAAGCCAAGGCGGCCGTCCAGAGCTCGCTTGACAGCGCTTTCGTCGACCGTCTGGAGGAGGTCGAAGAGTAAATGCAGCATTCCCACAACGCCGTTCAATGGGTGGCGCGCACCGCGATGGGCATCGCGCTCATCATCGTCGCCCAGCTGCTCGGCAAGGTCTTCCCCGCGGGCGCGGTCATAGTCGGGCCCTTCTCCGTCAACCAGCTGGTGACGGGCTCGCTCGTGAACTGCGTGCTGTTCGTGTTCACCGCCGTCGGCGGGCTGTGGTCGGGCGTGACGATGGGCATAGTCTCCGCCATGCTCGCGCAGTTCATCGGGATAGGTCCCGCCGTCAGCGCGGTGAGCCCCGTCGTGGCGCTCGGCAACGCGCTGCTGTGCGTCGTCTTCGCGCTGATGCTCGGCCGCGAGCGCAGCTACGGCGCGCGCCAGTGGGCGGCGATGGCCATCTCGGCCGTTATAAAGTGCGCCTTCCTCTGGATATGCGTCCCGCTCCTGCTCGGCGTCCTCTCCGGCGTCAAGCCCCAGCAGGTGCAGATGCTCAGCATCATGTTCTCCTGGCCCCAGGGCTGCACCGCCCTCATAGGCGGCACGCTCGCGAGCCTCGTGATACCGAG
>CALWWF010000208.1 GCA_944385165.1 uncultured Oscillospiraceae bacterium | reverse complement strand
CTGCCTGGCGTCCCCGGATCTTTCGGATAGTTTTTTCTTTTTGACATCCTGCTTTTTCCGGCATGTTTTCGGATCATCTTTATCATTGCCTCTGCGGGCTGATAACGAAATAAATAGATATTTTCTGCTTCTTCCCTCTCTCCGGGAATTCCTGTCAGGATAAATTTTTTTCCGGCGTCTGTTTTTTCTGTGATCTCGGTTCCATACTCTTCTCCGATCACAAGGATTTCCGCGCTGTTTCTTTTGAAAAATCCCCTCATCTTCTGCAGATCATGAAAAAGATGAAACTGATATTCTCCCTCGAAGTGTTCTGAAAGTATCTGAAAAAGATGCTCTGAATACTCCTCCTGCACATCACAGATCACAAAACACCCTGATACACCTTTTATTTTATTTTCTGACATAATCTGAATTTTGCTGCGGATCCTTGCAGCACGAATAAAGAAATATAACCCTGCGGACATTTTTCAGCCCGTTATTTCTGACACAGTCTTTCCCTCAAAGACCTGTGGCCCGGCAGGTGATTCCTGCTGTGTAAGACGCATTATAAACGGCGGATCTTATTTTGTCCATAGCAAAATTCAGATCCGCCGATTTTTGTAAAAAGCTCACAAAATCTGATAACACATTATCCCGTAAAGCAGCCCGACCCCAGGAATTCCAAGGGTTCCGGATGTCAAAAAGGAAACTGCATTTAGTCCCACATTAATTGAAGAATCAGGTGGGATGACATACTGGTTGATAAAAAATATCAGCGCCATACCAATAGCTGCCCGTATAAAAAAGTTGACCAATGCTGACATAAATTTTTTTCCCAAATCCGACCCTTCCTTTCACGGGCTCCGCATATCACTTAACGAATGGTCCGGTAATATCTTTTGTTACAGTCTATTCCTGTTCCCGGCTTTTTATTCACCCGATCCAAGCCACTCCCTGGCAGCTTTTCCTGCCTCTTCCCGTGAATAATTCCACTCTCTTAAGGACATCTGCTGTTCTTGTGCTGCGATGCTCCTGAAATAATCATCCAGACTGTCCAAAACCGCTGTATCACGGATCTCGTCTTTATCAATCTCTGCGAGAACGGGAACCGTGTCCCTGGATAAATACATGAGATAATAGACATCAAACTCAGAAGCTTCACTGGCGTGCCTGATATTATACTCCGCGATAAGCGCATCCGGTCTGCTGAAAGAAAACAGAATGTAGCAGACTGAAACCACCGCTGTGATATATCTGAAAAGCCCGAAATCCCTTCTGTAAATGCTGTATATCACTCCAAAAAAGATGATCATAAGCACTGCCAGAAACCATAGCACGAACACTCGGAGAAAAGTAAGGTAATATTCAGACACATACAGAATCATCCGATATGCCGCAGATACGATCATAATACATGTGCACACTGACACCATGGTAAGAATTATCTTAAGAATCCTGTTTTCATCAAATACCATCCGGCAGATCAGGACAGCTGCAAAATTAATCAGGCTTACGGCAAGAAGCTGCCAGAATCCCTGATGTGCATATTGTGAATAAGTCACGCCTTCCGGAAGTCCCGTGTCCAGCCTCAAAAACAGGAACAGAATCTGAATCCCCGAATAGACCACATAGACAGCCGCCAGGATTCCTGCAAACGTGATCCCTGCCACAGGATCTGTCCTTCCCTGCTTCTTTGCAGTCTTTCCCCTGAGATTCATACGGAAAAGTCCTGCAAAAAATGAGTAAATAAATATCATGCCAAATAGAAATGTCAATCCAATCCCAATGATATTCCACATATCTATTTTTTCAAACAGGCTGAAAGGATTAAAGAAGTCAAAAAACCTGTTGAAAATGTGTGAAAAAATCTGATCCGACGCCATTAAAAGAGGAAGTACGACTGCCAGCAGGAGCATCGCCGCCAGGAGCCCGAACAGTACAGATCTGATTTGTTTTCGTTTTATCCACATAACTGCTGACTTATCTTCAGGATTTTCCTCTTCTTTTCTCTTGTTTTCCCCGCTTCCGCGGAAAACGTCCCCCACGGATGAGATCCATGTGCCAGTCATGATAAAGAAGTTCTTTACATATTCCGCAAATCCCCACTCCTGATCTTTATAAATCTGATGTGCCATGGACATCATGTAAAGAAGCAGGATCCCGACACAGTTAAAGAAATGGAAAAATCCGTTATCTGTCAGAACTGTCGCTATCCCCAAAAGAAGGATCCCTGCAAAGTACCTTATTGTTCCTTTCTGAAAAGTGATACCTGCTCTTACGAGGAATGCAGTGGAAAATGCGAGAGAAACCGCTGTGATCACGGGAAATGTAATTCCCGACATATTTCTGTACAGACAAAAAGTAAACACCCCGCCGTAGATCAGGCTCATCATAAAAAACCATTTACGGTCCGCTCTCATCCTCTGAACAAAAATACTAACCATTTTCATCCTCCTTTACATATTCGAGAATATCCCCAGGCTGGCAGTCCAATGCCCTGCATATCGCATCCAGCGTAGTAAATCTTACTGCTTTTGCTTTATTATTTTTCAATATAGAAAGATTCGCCATCGTGATATCCACTTCATTTGCAAGTTCAGTTACACTTATTTTTCTTTTT
>CALWWF010000207.1 GCA_944385165.1 uncultured Oscillospiraceae bacterium | reverse complement strand
ATTATGAAGAATGTTTATTATGACAGTTATCGTCCCACTACGCTGAAGCAGCCATATGGGTACAGCAGTCCTTATGCTATGACCATTAAGACATTTTCTGAAGATGATATCGTGCCATTGCATTATGAGGAATGCTTTGAAATTATTCTCTGTGATGGCTTGGAAGGAGTATTATCCATTGAAGAAAAAGAGTATCATCTGGAAGGGAAACAAGCCTTTGTCGTGCTTCCCAATGCATTCCATTCCAATCATATTCATGCATGCGCAGGGCTAGAATATGTGTTGAAGGTGCCGCTAGAATTGTTTTCTTCTTTATTGGATTTGCCTGTGCTATGTCAACAAAGCGGATTAAAGCTATTCGAAATTAACCCAACATGCCCCGATTTTGACGACCTAAAGGCGGCTATGACCGAAATTCTTGAAAATGATGACCATTCTCTTTTATCAATGGCCGGCCTTCTCCTCCGAAACCTGTTCCTGATTCTGCTGTTCATTCGCTTCCTGATCCGTTCCACCGCAGGCGATCATGGAAAAAGCCATTACCCCCGCCAACATCAATAAAAATGTCTTTTTCACGTTTTTCTTCCTTCCCTGTCTGTTTCTTATGCAATGCTACCTATATCCCGGCGTTCTCGCAGAACTCTTCGACGCTTCCGGCTTTTGCCGCAGCCTTCAGCCATCGGCGCAGCTTTTCGCGGTCGGTCTCCCGCAAAATCTGTTCTCTCGTCTGCTCCGGGATCTCCCCCAGTTCCTGAAGAAGCTCCAGTATGCTCTCGGCACGACCCTCGGCGCGACCCTCCAAACGGCCCTCGGCACGACCCTCAATCCTTCCATCCTCAATCATTTCCTCTATTGCTTCACACATATTCATCCCTCCCTCTGTCATAAAGTGCTCCTTATCCACACCGGAAATTTTTGCATACTGTGTAATCATTTCGTAGGCATCCACATCCATATGCCTGTAATAGTCATCTGTTTCCACCAGTTGCCGCAATTTTTTCTTGTCTTTCGCATACCGAAGAAAGGCAAAAACCTGCTGCACATCCGTGTGAAACATAGTTAGATCCTCCAGATGCCTGACTTCAATGAGATTCATGGAATAGTTATGGATATACCGCTTCATCTCTCCCGGAATATCCCGGAAATCCAACATGTCATAGAGGTTTCTCGGTCCATCCCATCGCTCTCCATAATACAGAATCAGCGTGATCGCCGGCTGCAGTCTGCTGTCTTTTCTGAAACCGTACAGGTACTCTCCCGGCAGTCTTCTGGTCTCATCCTTCTTTTCCTGCTTTCGAACCGCTCTTCGAATTGCCGCCGCCTGCCGCTCATATTCGCCGCACTCGTAACTCATGTTCCGCAATGGGAGGCCATAATCCATCTCCTCCTGATTCTCCAGGCCGAGAATAGCGAAGTTAACACCAAAAGCTGTCTTTCTTACCAGATCTCTTCTTTTAGTGCTCCCGGAATGATCCGGCCGCACAATAGGCTCTGTCCGGACATTTCCGATTTCACTGTCCACATCCTTAAGATCCTGTGGCTGCACGATCTGTCTTCCACCGAAAACCAGGCCATTGAAAACATCCGCAAACCTCCGGTCGTCAGAAAAAAAGATTTTTCCCGCTTTGTCTTTTTTCATTTCATCCTCCTATGTTGTTTTTCACAGGAGCCCTCCGAAAACTCCTGCCTTGTCAGTAAATTGGAAAAGCATGAATTTTCAGATATCACTTGAAATGAGATCAGATATGAAGAACAGAAAAATATGCTTTGCAAAGATGATAACACATCCCGCAAAGCATATACAATACCTTTTACATATTTTCATCCAGGATCATCCGCGCATATTGAAACATTTCCTCCCTGGAAATGGTATCCCCATCCCAGGTTATATACACACAGGTTTCCGTCTTCGGATTCTGCCAGGTTATGACCCGGTGTATCTGCCCGGAATCCTCATAACACTCATAGGCTACCGAAAGGCCGCCGTACTCCCACCGGGATTTTTCCAGCGTCCGCGCCTCTCCACGCGCCCCTCCGTCTGTACCATCTGTATCTTTAAAAAGATATTTCCCGGCCTCATCATAGCCAAAATATGTGCGCCAGTAGGGATGGGCAGTACTGCCAAAATCAACGGAAAAAGAGGGGGCCTCCTCTGCCCCGGCACTCTTCTGATACACCAGAGAGTACGCCCGATACACCGGCCGCAAAAGCGCGTCCTGCCAGGAAGTCCCATGGGGTACCACGGACAATTCCGTCATATCCGAAAACACATAATCTCCGTACTGTTCCGACAGATCGGTGCCTGCCTTTTTCGCATCTCCGGAGGCCGCTATCCACAGTTCACTTCTGCCTGTCACCCACGCCCCATATTCCAGTCCATACGCGGCATAGCCGATTCTCCCGACCAGAAGCACCAGCGCGAATACGGCCGCCCACGCAAGAGGCTTTCTCCATCTCCTCCTTTGCTTTCTATCGTAAATCTCAAACTCCATTTGCCCTGAGGGCTTTGGCATCCTGTCTACCGCCCCGCGTAAAATCCGCTCAAACGCTCTGTCTGTCATCCGCTCTCCTCCTCATATTCACGACGCAATTTTTGGATCGCGCGCTCATAGCGTTTCTTCTCCGCATGCAGGGAGAATCCCGTCATCCGGGCGATTTCCCTGTGAGAAAATCCTCCGATGATCCGAAGGCTGACAATCTCCTTATCCTCCTTCGCAAGACTGCTTACCATATCCGCAAAATCCAGAGGATGCCCCGGATCTTTTTCCGGAATGTGGCACAGAAATTCCTCCGCCGTCCCCTGGGGCATTTCCCGTCTCTGTTTTCGCAGCATATCGTAACAGGTTTGTATCGCTATCTGATAAAGCCAGCTTTTCTCCCGTCCTCTGTGAAAACTTTTCTCCGGGCTGCGCAGGGCTTTCAGGAAGGTCTCCTGCAGCGCGTCCTCCGTCGAAGCCCT
>CALWWF010000206.1 GCA_944385165.1 uncultured Oscillospiraceae bacterium | reverse complement strand
ACTCCCGGAACCGTCCGGCCAACTCCTCCTTCCGGCACAGCTCCCCCTTGTCCAGCTCAAAGGAGGAGAACCCCGGGGTGTCCGCCACCAGGGCCCCGCCGGACAGGCGGATGAGCTCCACATGGCGGGTGGTGTGCCGGCCCCGTCCCAGCTTTTCGCTGACCTCTCCAGTCTTCAGGGCGATCCCCGGCTCCAGGGCGTTTAGAATGCTGGACTTGCCCACGCCAGAGTTTCCGGTAAAGGCGGAGATTTTCCCGGCGATCCACTCCCGCAGCGTTTCCAGGCCCTCGCCGGTCTCGGCGCTCACCTGGACGGTGGGGAACCCGGCGGCGCGGTAGATGGCCGCCAGCTCCTCGCCCGAGGCCAGGTCGCACTTGTTGATGCAGATGATGCTCTCGCAGCCGTTTCCCTCGGCGATGGCCGTCACCCGGTCGATGAGGAACGGGTCTGTGATGGGGATGGCCTGGGAGGCGATGATCACCAACTGGTCGATGTTGGCCACCGCCGGCCGGTGGAACTGATTTTTTCGGGGCAGCACCGCCTCCAGGGCCCCCTGCCCGTCCTCCAGGGGGGTAAACTCCACCCGGTCCCCCACCAGGGGGGTGACCTTGGCGTGGCGGAGCTTCCCCCTCCCCCGGCAGGCGGTGACGGTCTCCCCGTCGTCCACATAGTAGAAGCCGCTGAGGGCTTTCAGAATCGTCCCTTCCATTTTACGCATCAAAATCCACAGTCTGCTCCGCGTAGTAGTTGCCGTTGAAGTAGATCCGGTAGGTCTCCTGGCCGGTGCCGGACACCGTGACATCCGCGGCGGTCTCCAGGTTCACGTCGTAATCTCCTTCAAAGGCGGTGTTGTCCTGGCTGTCCACCACCACCATGTGGAGGGAATCCCCCATGTTGGTAGGCAGAGTCACGGAAAAACTCTTGGAAACGGTCTCCTCACTGCCGCCGCTGCCGCCGTCGCTGGGGCCGGTGCTCACCATCAGGTTGATGACCGTGCCCTCCTCCACCATGGTCTCGGGGGTCACGGACTGGTACCACACCTGGCCGGCGGGGTAGTCATTGTTGGGGAAGGAGTCCACGCTGCCCACGGTGAGGCCCAGTTTCTCCAGAGCCGCCCGGGCGTTCTCCTCGGTCATCCCCCGCACATCGATCATGGCAACGGATTCGGTCTTCGGACCCAGACTCACCACCAGCGTCACCTGCTGCCCCTCCGTCAGAGGTTCGCCCTCCACCGGAGTGGTGGAAATAATGGAGTCCTTGGGAATGGTGTCATGGTAGTCGGTGTCCGAATAGCGGATCTGCAGGCCCAGTTCCAGATCCTCCAGGGTGCTCAGCGCCCGGGTCAGGGGTTGGTTCACTAGGTTGGGCATCAGAGTCTCATCCGCCGGGCCGGAACTGACCACCACGCGGATGGTCCGGTCGTCTCCGGTAAGCTGGCTGTTGGCGGTGGGGTCCTGCCGCAGAATGGTCCCCGCAGGCTCGTTGTTCTCCTCCTCCCCGGAGATCTCCAGGGTGAATCCGTTGAGCAGCTGCGTATTGGCCTGTGCATCGGAAAACAGGTAGCCCATCACCGACGGCACCCGGACGCTCTGGGTCTGGGACCCGAACGTCCCGCTGAATGCGGTGGAAAACATGATATACAGCAGCGCCGCCACAAACACCAGAATGGCCGCCACGGCCCCAATGATGGGCCAGTTGGGACGGCGGGGTTCGTCGTCCGCCTCCTCGCCCTCCTCCCAGCGGCGGGAGGGCTGCGCCGTGCGGCTGCGGCTCTGCACCCGCTCGCCTCCCCGGCTCCCGGCGGCCCGAGAGATGGAGGCGGCGTTGGGCAGTACCTGGGTCTTGTCTACGTCGTCCTCCTCGTCGTCCTGAAAACCGCTGACGTTATAATCAAAGTTGATGTTGGGATTTTTTCGGAACTCCTCCAGATCAGCGAGCATCTCATCGGCGGAGGAGTAGCGGTTATCCGGGTCAGGGGCCATGGCCTTCATGGTGATGGCCTCCAGCGCCTCGGGAATAGACGGGTCGATCTCCCGGGGGGACAAGGGAATAGAGTTGATGTGCTGGATGGCCACCGACACGGGGGTGTCTCCCTCGAAGGGCAGGCGGCCGGTGATCATCTCATAGAGCACCACGCCCGCAGAGTACAGGTCGGAGCGGGCGTCGATGTGGCTGCCCCGGGCCTGTTCCGGGGAGATGTAATGCACCGACCCCAGGGCCTCCTGGGTGAGGGTGCTGTGCCCCCCGGAGGCCACCCGGGCAATGCCGAAGTCGGCCACCTTGACGCTTCCATCCCGAAGCACCATAATGTTGTGGGGCTTGATGTCCCGGTGAATGATCCCGCGGCTGTGGGCGTGGCCCAGGGCCTTGACGATCTGGGTAATGAAGTGAAGGGCCTCCCGCCAGTTGAGCTTGTTTCCCTTCTTCTGCATGTATTGCTTCAAAGTGATCCCGTCGATGAGCTCCATGACGATGTACTCCAGGTCGGAGGAACGGCTCACGTCATAGACCGCCACGATGTTGGGGTGGGACAGCATGGCCACCGCCTGGGACTCCTCGTGAAAACGGCGGCGCAGCTCCGCGTCCTCCGCCAGATCCTCCCGCAGGATCTTCACCGCCACCTGGCGGTTGAGCCGGTGGTCCAGCGCCCGAAACACTCGAGCCATGCCGCCCACTCCCACCAGCTCCAGGATCTCGTATCGGTTGTCGAGTAATTTACCAATATATTGGTCCACGGTAAATCTCCTCCTTTGCAGGTTTGCTTTGACGGCGGCTCAGCACTGGATGAGGACGGCGGTCACGTTGTCCGGCGCCCCCCGGTGCAAAGCGATCTCCAACAGGCGGCGGCAGCAGGTGCACGCCTCGCCTCCGTGGACCACTTCATAAAGGATCTCCTGTTCGGAGACCACATTGCTCAATCCGTCGCTGCACAGCAGCAGAAATTCGCCCTCAGCCAAGCGCTGACGGAACGCGTCGGTGCGCAGCTCCGGCTCAGCCCCCAGGGCCCGGGTAATCAAATTTTTATGGGGGTGGGTGCGGGCCTGATCCCGGGTGAGCTCCCCCCGCTGCACCAGGTCCTCCACTAAGGAGTGATCCCGGGTGACCTGGAGGATGCCCCCCTCTTCCGAGATGTGGTAGGCCCGGCTATCCCCTTCGTTGAGGATCAGGGCCTCCTCCGCCCCGGCCAGGGCGGCCACCAGGGTGGTGCCCATGCCCACGCAGCTCTCATCCTCCAGCGCCCGCTGGAAGATCTCCCGGTTGGCCCGGCCGGCGGCCTGCTCCATGCGCTCCAGGTCCGGCGTCTCCTCCGACTGGAAAAAATCCTCCATGAACAGGTCCACCGCCATGGAACTGGCGATGTTTCCCGCCCGCGCGCCTCCCATCCCGTCGCACACCAGAGCGATCACCCGCCCGTCGGGCAGGATCTGATGGGCAAAAGCGTCTTGATTTTGTTCCCGAATCTTTCCCCGGTCGGTAATGCCCCATACGTTCATGGCGCTCCGCCCCCTTTTCTGTGGGTGGTTTGTCCGGCGTTGTCCGCCCCTTTGGCCGCCTCCCCCATAGCCTTGCGCCGCAGCTGGCCGCAGGAGGCGTCGATGTCTCCCCCCAGTTTCCGGCGCACTGTGACGGTGACTCCGTGGCGCTCCAGGCGTTTTTGAAACGCCGCCACCCGCCGGCTGGGCTTCAGGGGGCTCTCCTCCACATCGTTGAGAGGGATCAGGTTCACATGGCCCGGGGTCCCCTTCAGCAGGGCGGCCAGCCGGTCCGCCTGAGCGTCGGAGTCATTGACCCCGTCGATCATGGCGTATTCGTAGGAGATGCGCCGCCCGGTGGTCTGAAAGTACCGGCGGCAGGTCTCCATCAGCTTCTCCACCCCCACCGAGCGGTTCACCGGCATGATCTTGGACCGGGTCTCGTCGTCCGGGGCGTGGAGGGATACGGACAAGGTTAATTGTAACCCATACTGGGCCAGCTTGTCAATTTTCTCCACCAGGCCGCAGGTGGACAGGGAGATGTGCCGCATTCCGATATTCAGCCCCTCCGGGTGGTTGACCAGCTTCAGAAAGCGCATCACCGTGTCAAAATTGTCCAGCGGCTCCCCGATGCCCATGAGCACGATGTTGGAGATGGGGGTCCCGCTGTCCTTCTGGGTGAACAGCACCTGATCGACCATCTCCGCGGGGGTCAGGTCCCGCACCTTTCCCGCCAGGGTGGAGGCGCAGAAGGCGCACCCCATGCGGCAGCCCACCTGGCAGGAGATGCACACGGTGTTCCCGTGCTGATAGCGCATGAGCACCGACTCCACGCAGTTGCCGTCGGAGAGCTCCCACAGGTATTTGATGGTGCCGTCCAGTTTGGAAACCTGCTTCCGGGCCACCTGAGGCGGGGTGAGGAAGGCCTGGGCGGCCAGCTTCTCCCGCAGAGCCTTGGACAGGTCGGTCATCTCCTCAAAGGATGATACCCCCCGGTAGAGCCAGTGGAAGATCTGCTTGGCCCGAAATGCAGGCTCTCCCTGCTCCTTGAGCCAGGCGGTCAGCTCCTCCAGAGTCATGGATTTGATGTCGGTCACGCGTCCTCGTCCTTTCGCAGCTTACAGATGTAGAATCCGTCCGTCCCGTGGACCTGGGGCCACAGGGTGATCTGTCCCTCCGGGACCTCTCCCGCCGGGCCGGGAAGACGGAAGCCCTCCCGGTGAAACTCCGGGTGCCGGGCCAGAAACCCGCTGGTGACTTCCTCGTTCTCCCGCTCCAGGATGGTGCAGGTGGAGTAGACCAGCACCCCGCCTGGCTTTACATAGCCGGCAGCGTTGTCCAAAATGGCGCTCTGGACCTGGGGAAGCCCCTCCAGGGGGGCCGGGTCCTTGTAACGGATGTCCGGCTTCTTCCGAATGACCCCCAGACCGGAGCAGGGGGCGTCTACCAGCACCCGGTCAAAGGTCCCCTCCCACTGCGGAATGGGGACCTTGCCGTCGGCGGTTTTGGGGTGGATGGAGGCCAGGCCCAGCCGCTCCGCCCCTCTCTGGATGAGGGTCTTCTTGTGGGGGTGCAGATCGCAGGACCACACCTCCCCCTGGTCCTCCATCCGGATGGCGGCGGCAAAGGACTTGCCCCCGGGGGCGGCGCAGGTGTCCAGCACTTTCATGCCCGGTTCCGGGTCCAGGGCCAGCACCGCCAGGCGGGAGGCCGGGTCCTGGACGTAGAACAGCCCCCGCCGGAAGCTCTCCAGCTCCTCCAGGTTGCCGCTGCGGGAGAGGATCAGGCAGTCCTCCAGCCAGGGGTGGGGGACCGTCTCCACCCCCTCTTCCAGCAGAAGCTCCGCGGCCTGCCGTGCATCGGCCTTCTGGGTGTTCACCATGGCGGTGATGGGGGGCTGGCTGTTGTCCGCCTGGAGGAAGGCCGCCGTCCCCTCCCGGCCCAGTCGCTTGAGCAGCATCTGTACCAGCCACACCGGGTGGCTGTACAAGGTGGCGTAGTACTCCGCCAGGTCCCCCTCGGGGATGGTGGGCAGGCGGTCCAGATTGCGCTCTAAATTTCGCAAAATGGCGTTCACCATGCCGCTGGCCCTGGGGTTTTTACAGTGGGTCCGGGTGAGGGCCACCGCCCGGTCCACCGCCGCGCTGTGGGGCACCCGGGTGAGAAACAGCATCTGGTAGAGGCCCAGCCGCAAAATCTGGAGCACCTTCCCCTCCATCCGTCTCAGCGGGATGTTGGAGAATTTGGACAGGTAGAAGTCCAGCAGCATCCGGTTCTGGAGCACCCCGAAACACAGCTGGGTGGCCAGGCCCGCGTCCCGGCTGTCCAGTCCCGCCGCCCCGATCTGCTTTTTCAACACTCCGTCCGACCATCCCCCCTGCCGCTCGCAGGCGTTCAAGGTCAGCATTGCCATTTCCCGCGCGTCCATGTTTCTTCCTCCCGTCTCGCCGTCTTCTCGGCTTTCTCAACTCTCCACTCTCTCCCTATTCCCGGTCCAGGACAAAGGATTTGACCAGGGCCAGGGGCTCCCGGATGTACATCTGGATGCGGGAGGGGATATGGGTGGTGGGGGCCGCCAGGGTGGAGACCTCCCCGTAGCCGAAGCGCTCCGCCAGCATCCGGGTCCGCGTCAAATGAAAGCCGTTGGAGACCACCAGAATGTCCGTGTCCTCCACTAAGATTCCCTCATCTTCCAGGAGCTCTTTGGTGTAAAGGAGATTCTCTTTCGTGTTGTGGGACCGGTCCTCCAGCCAGATCTGGTCCTCCGGCACCCCGGCGGCTGTCAGATAGTCCGCCATGCACTGGGCCTCGGACACCGGCTCGTTGCTCCCCTGCCCCCCGGAGGCAACAATCGTAACCTCCGTGTGCTCCTCCCAGTAATCCAGGGCGGTGTCCAGCCGGTCCTGGAGCAAAATCGAAGGGTTCCCCTCCGGCATCACCCGGCAGCCCAGGATCACCATCACCTGGGGTTCCCCCTGGATGTGGTCATAGGAGCCGTACAGCACCGCCCCGAACAGTCCCGCAAAGGCCAGGACCCCTGCCAGGAGCAGGGCGATGAGAACCTTGGCCCAAGTGGCAAGCCGTTTCCCTTTATATCCATTGTAACTTCTGGCTTGGATCATTTCCTTTTCCCTTCGCGGCCCAGGTTCAGCCTCGTGCCTCCTCCAGTTGGGCGGACAGCGCTTCCCAAGTACCGTACAGCTTCAAAATTTCCTCCTCCAGGGACTCTCGCTGCTCATACAGCTCCTGGAGCTTCAAATAATCGGCGGAGGCCTCCTGGATCTGCTGCTCCAATTCGTCCATCTGCTCCTCCGCCTTGGACACCGCCCGCTCGGCGGCGGCCACCTCTTTCTCCAGGTTTTTGGTGCCGCCGGGGCGCTTTGGTTTTTCCTTCTTCTTCTCCTTGGGCTCCGGAGTCTTTGCCTTCGACTCTGACTCCGGTATATCAGAGGCGGACTTGCCCGCCGCCGTTCCTCTGGCTCGGGCGGCCTGGAACTCCTGGTAATTTCCCTGGAAATCCGTAATGTGTCCGTCCTCCAGCATCCAGATGCGGCTGGCGAAGCGGTCAATAAAATAGCGGTCGTGGGAGACGAAGAGCAGGTTGCCCTCGTACTCCTCCACTGCCTCCTCGATCCACTCCCGGCTCTGGATGTCCAGGTGATTTGTCGGCTCGTCCAGAATCAGGAGGTTGATTTTCTCGTCCATGAGCATACACAGCCGCAGCCGGCTCTGCTCGCCGCCGGACAGGGCGGACACAGGCTTGAACACGTCCTCCCCCCGGAACTTGAAGGCTGCCAGCCGGTTCCGGGCGGACTGGGCGGTGCAGTCCTGCTCATAGATCAGGGTGTCCACCAGGTTCCGCTCCGGGTGGTCAAAGTGGACGTGCTGTGGCAAGTAACCTACCTTTACCGTTGGCCCCATGCGGACCTTTCCCGCGTCCGGCCCCTCCTCCCCCAGGATGATTTTCAAGAGAGTGGTCTTGCCGCTTCCGTTGTCCCCCAAAAGGGCGATGCGCTCGCCCCCTACTACCTCCAAGCTCAGGTTGGAGAACAGGGTGCGCTCCCCGAAGGACTTGGTCAGGCCCTTGATGGTGAGTACCTCGTCCCCCCGGAACTCCCGCTCGCCAAAGCGGACCTCCATCTTCCGCTCCTTGGTGGGGCGGTCGGTGGTGCGCATACGCTCGATGCGCTTCTCCATGGACTTGACCCGCTTGAAGGTCTTGTCCATGCCGGAGTAGGCCCAGATGCGCATCTGCTCTGCGGCCTTCTCCAGCTGCTCGATCTTGGCCTGCTCCTTCTCGTACTGGCGCAGCTTCTCCTCGTACCGGCGCTCCTTCTCCACCACATAGAAGCTGTAGTTGCCGGAGTAGAACTCCGCCTTTCCGTTCTGGATCTCCACGATCCGATCCACCACTTTGTCCAGGAAGTACCGGTCGTGGGAGACGGTGAGCACCGTCCCTTTGAATTTCTCCAGATACTCCTCCAGCCACTCGGTGGCCCGCAGGTCCAGGTGGTTGGTGGGCTCGTCCAGCAGAAGGATGTCCGTGTCCTCCAGAATGAGTCGGGCCAGGTTCACCCGGGTTTTCTCCCCGCCGGAGAGCTGGTCGAAGAGCTGCTCCCGCATAGACTGGGGGATGGACAGGCCGTTGCAAACCTTGTTGGTCTTGGTGTCCGGCTCATAGCCGCCCCCCGCCTCATAGGCGGCGGTGAGCTTGTCGTACCGGGCCATGAGGGCGGGGTCGGCCTTGGCCGCCATCTCCTGGGCCAGCCGGGCCATCTCCTCCTCCATTCGCCGTAAAGGCTCAAAGGCGGTGGCCAGCACATCCTCCACCGTGTACCCCGCCGGATAGACGGGGATCTGGGAGATGAGGCCCATGCGCTTGCCCGGGGCGATGACCACATCCCCCTCGTCGTAGTCCAGCACCCCCGTGAGAATCCGGAGCAGGGTGGTCTTGCCGCAGCCGTTGGGGCCCAGCAGGCCTACCCGCTCCCCAGTGTCCACTTGGAAGGTGAGTCCGTCTAAAATTTTATGTCCAACCTCAAACTCCTTCACCAGGTTGGAAACTGAAATGTCGATCATAGTGTCCTCGTCGCGTTATTTCTCAGCAATATCCATAGTAGTCCGCCCAG
>CALWWF010000205.1 GCA_944385165.1 uncultured Oscillospiraceae bacterium | reverse complement strand
TCCACCTTCGGTTTGACCTATACCATCGAGCTGTCCACCATGCCCGAGGACCACATCGGCACCGTGGAGCAGTGGGAACACAACCAGGACATCCTGAAGGACGCCATCACCGACATGGGCAAGGACTTTACCATCAACGAGGGCGACGGCGCCTTCTACGGCCCCAAGCTGGACTTCCATCTGGCCGACTCCCTGGGTCGCACCTGGCAGTGCGGCACCATCCAGCTGGACAGCCAGCTGCCCGAGCGCTTTGAGCTGGAGTACACCGGCGAGGACGGGGAGAAGCACCGCCCCGTCATGATCCACCGGGTGGTCCTGGGCTCCATCGAGCGCTTCATCGGCGTCATCACCGAGCACTTCGCCGGCGCGTTCCCCGCCTGGCTCTCTCCCGTACAGGTGAAGGTGCTGCCCGTCACCGACCGGGCCGCCCAGTACGCCGACCAGGTTGCCCAGCAGCTGGACGGCCAGGGCTTCCGGGTGGAGGTGGACCACCGCAGCGAGAAGATCGGCAAGAAGATCCGGGAGGCCACCATGGAGAAGATCCCCTATATGCTGGTGGTGGGCGACCGGGATATGGAGAACCACACCGTCTCCCCCCGCCACCGCACCGGCGAGGATCTGGGGGCCATGTCCCTGGAGGCCTTCACCGCCCTGCTCCGGGAGGAAGTGGACTCCAAGGCCATCAAGTAAGCTGTTCCAAATCAAGCAGTACGAACAAAAAAACAGCCGCCCGGTTGGGCGGCTGTTTTTTGTGGAAAATTCCGGCTCACTCCGCGGCGGCCACCAGCTGCACCTCCACCGGAGCGTTCCCCGGCAGAGTGGCAAGGCCGATAGCGGCCCGGGCGCCGATGCCCGCCTCCCCCAGCTGCTCATACAGCCAGTTGGAGACAATGTCCCCCACCTTTGCGTGGGTGGTGTAGTCCTCCGTGGCGTTGAGGTAGACGGTGAGGGACAAAATCTGCACGATCTTCTCCCCCTCGGCCAGAGTGTTCTGGGCGGCGGTGAGGGCGTTGGAGGCGGCCTGGATCGCCGCGTCCTTGTAGTCGTCCAGGGGGCGGTCCGGGCTGATCTTGCCGGACATGAGGAGCACCCCGTCCTTCCGGGGGGTCATGCCGGCGGTGAAAATCAAGTTGCCGTAGCGGACGGCGGGCTTGTACTTGCCCTGGGGAATGGGATTCTTGCTCATACGCGATACCTCTCAATCATCTGGATGATCCGGTCCACCGCCGCCTCGGCGGCTGCCCGGTCCTGGGAAAAGTTGATACGGAAGCTGTCGGTAAACTGGGGGCCGAACTCAGTGCCCGGGGTGACGGTGACGTTGGCGTGGGCCCGGAGAATCTTGACAAACTCCTCCCCGGAGACGGCCAGGGTGGGCAGCTTGGGGAAGAGGTAGCTGCCCGCCTCGGTGGTGCGGGCGGTGACCCCGGGGCAGGCGCGGAACTTGGAGAGCAGGGAGTCCCGGATGGCCTGGTGCTCCGCCACGCGCTGTTCCATCCACCCCTCCGGCTCGGCAAACCAGGAGGCGAATACCGCCTGACAGTAGCCCGGGGCCCGGAGGGAGACAATGGCCTGGAGCTTCTCCATGCGCTCGATGATGGGGGCGGAGCCGAAGGCCACCCCCAGGCGGTAGCCGCTGAGGGACTCGGTCTTGGAGGGGCCGAGAATGGTGACCAGGTTGTCCGGACGCTCCCGCTGAGCGCACAGATGGGTGTAGGATCGGCCGTCAAAGACCTGCCGTGAGTAGAGCTCATCCACAATCAGGGTCACCCCGTACCGCTTGGCCAGGGCGGCGATGCGGAGGATCTCCTCCTGGGAGTAGATAACTCCGGTGGGGTTGTTGGGGTTGGAAAACAGAAACAGCTTGGCACCGCTCTGGAAGGCCCGCTCCAGTCCGGCCAAATCCAGTCCGGCCCGGCCTTGCTCCTGGGCGCCGAAGTAGTCCATCCGAACCGGCATTAATTCGCCCCCGAAGAACTCCACCAGCTTGCGGTTGGCAAAGTAATCGGGCTCCACAATGGCGACCTTGTCTCCGGGGACCATGTTGGCTCCGATGGCCAGGAACAGGGCTCCTTGGGTGCCGGGGGTGAGGATGATGTTCTGCTCCGGATCGATGGCCGCCCCGGTGAAGGCGGAGATTTTCACGGCCAGATCCTTCCGAGCGACCCGGCCGCCCCGGTACTCGGTGTAAGCCTGACGGCTGCCGATCCGTTCCACCCCCCGGACAAAGTCCGATAAAGCGCCCGGGATAGGGGGATGGGCATCCACATCTCCGTGAGAGAAGTCCACAGGAGTGCCCTCCAGCTTTTCTCCGCGCAGCTCCAAGGGCTGTGCTTTTTGGCGTCCCTCCTGCCCGGGGGCATTGTCACAGCCCAGCTTTGCGAATTTTTCCAGCAGTGTATCCATCGCTTCCGCTCCTTTTCGCTGACGCGGCCTGGGTGGGCCGGCCTCTTTTTTCCTACTATATCATAAAGGGGGCGTCCACGTCCAATTGGGATTTCCATAACATGAGTTATAAAAATATAAATACCTCCCGTGACTTTTTCTTCCGGCTGCGGTACACTGACAACAGAGTTTCATCAGAAAGGGGGCTTTCTCCATGTTGATGCTCAAGGAAATGGAGTATGTCTATGCAGTGTATCAGGAGCGGAGTTTCTCCAAAGCCGCCAGAAAGCTGTACCTGTCCCAGCCGGCGCTGAGTGCGGCGGTGCGCAAAGCAGAGGCGGAAATTCACACCCCTATCTTTGATCGCAGCACCAATCCCATCCGGCTGACTCCGGCGGGGGAGTTCTACATTCATGCGGCGGAGCGTATTTTGGCTGTCCGGCGGGAGATGGAGGCCTACTTTGACGCTTTGGCCGGGGAGTGTCAGGGGAGTGTGCGGATAGGAGCCGCCTCCTTTTTCTGCGCCCATGTGCTGCCCAATGTGGTGGAGGAGTTTCAGCGGCAGCACCCCGGTGTTCAGGTGAGCCTGCTGGAGGCAAATGCGCGGGATTTGAAGCAGTGCCTCCAAACCGGGGTGATTGATTTGAGCCTGGATGTGGAGCCGGCGGACCCCCGGCTGTTTCAGTCCAAGGTGTGGTACGAGGAGACTATCCTTCTGGCAGTCCCCGGGGGAATTTCCCTCAACTGGGATTTGGAGGGGGTGCGGCTCACG
>CALWWF010000204.1 GCA_944385165.1 uncultured Oscillospiraceae bacterium | reverse complement strand
GAAAATCCATTTTCCAGTCCTCCTAAATTTTTTACTTCTTGGAATAATCGTAGAAGCCCTTGCCGGATTTGACGCCCAGCAGACCACCGCGGACCATCTTCTTCAGCAGCAGGGCAGGACGATACTTAGAGTCGCCTGTCTCATCGTACAGGGTGTTCATAATGGCCAGGCAGATGTCCAGGCCGATAAAGTCGCCCAGAGCCAGGGGGCCCATGGGGTGGTTGGCGCCCAGGCGCATGGCCTTGTCGATGTCCTCCACCGAGGCGGTGCCGGACTCCACCAGGCCGATGGCGTCGTTGATCATAGGGATGAGCAGCTTGTTGACCACAAAGCCGGGACCCTCGGCCACCTCGACGGGCTCCTTGCCGATGTCCTGAGCCAGCTTGTACACGAAGTCAAAGGTCTCCTGAGGGGTGTTCACGCCCCGGATGACCTCGATGAGCTTCATGCTGGGCACGGGGTTGAAGAAATGCATCCCGATGAGGGGGTGCTTCAGGCCGTGGCCCATCTCCGTAATGGACAGGGAGGAAGTGTTGGTGGCAAAGACGGTCTCCGGCTTGCACAACTCGTCCAGGCGGTGGAACAGCTCCTTCTTGGGGCCCATCTCCTCCGCGATGCACTCGATCACCAGATCGGCGTCCGCCGCGGCGGACTCCTCTTCCACAAAGACGTTGGCCATCAGGGCATCCTTAGCGCCCTGGGGCATTTTCCCCCTGGCAACACGCTTTTGGAGAGAGGCATCCAGTTCATCCCGGTGACGCTGGGCGGAGGCGATGCTGCTGGCGTACATAAGAGCGGTATGGCCGTTGGCAGCAAACACCTGGGCGATCCCACGGCCCATCGTACCGGCACCGAAAATAGCAACCTTCATTGTCTTTCCTCCTAAAAAATCATTTTTCAGGACGTAAATCCTGGCCGATTTGACGGAACACAAGCAGTTTTGTTAGAAAATTAACAATCCATGACCAGAAAAAGCGCAACACAGAGGAACCCTCTGTTGTTGCGGTGGACGTAAACCGGTCGGAACTGATTATGTACCGTTCAAATTATATCGTTTTTTAGGCGGAGAAGCAAGGGGGTATCACCCTGGCAATCTACACAGTTTTTAGCTATAAATTTTTACATTTTTATGAAATATTCCAAGTGGCAGCCAGCCCCTGGAAACCCATGGATTTCTCATAAAAAAACGGAATTTTATTCGGAACAAGATGGAATCTGTGGAGAAAAAGCCCCTGGGAAAAACTTCCGGCAGAGCGGCGCGCCTGCGCCGCTCCCCGGCGGTATCTGATCAATCCTCTGCGTCCGTGCCAAAGGGGAGATGGCCTGCAAAGCTCCACTGGGGGCAGTCCCCCCTCGGGAACGCCTCATCCCACCCCTCTGTACGGGTAAAGAGGTCCACCCCCTGGCCGTTGGGCTGCACCAGGTGGTCCTGCCAGTACCCGGCCCTGGCCGTCTCGATTTCCCTTGGAATTTCGCCATGCTGGGCCAGGAAAATTTCGTCCTCCGGCACCTCCACCCCGGCGGGACGGGCAGACTGGGGTAGCTGTGAAATCGGTTCCAGCCCCTGCGGGCCAAAACGAAAGTAGTACAGCCCCTGGCTGCTCTCATACCCATGGTTGACCGTGTTGTTGGTGAGCAGCAGGCAGGTCTCCTCCCCCTGTGTCCAATAGGAGACAGCGGACTCGTCCCCACGCAGGGCGTAGACCTCCCCCACCACGCTGCGGGTGCTGCGGTCCCACACTCCCCAGACCAGATTATCCAGGCCGCCCACGTGTGGATAGCCCTCCACCCGGACCACCATCAGATTCTGACTGCCCAAGGGCTGGTCCAGCAGAACGGTAAGCTGGGGAGCCTGACCGTATTCCCCCAGGAACAGGTAGTCTTCCAGTGCCGTCCGGACCAGCACCTCCTCCGGCGGGTCCTGAGGAGGCTTAGTAAAGCCTCCCTCCGGTTCTTCTCCGGCAAAGTACCACTGTCTCCACAGGGGCGGTTCCAGGTCCAGGGCCTCCTCCGCCGGGACCAGGGGGACCGCTCCGCCTCCGGCATCTGTGACGTCATAGGGACAAAAAACGCCGTCCTCCCAGAGGTAGAGCTGGTTGGGTCCGGCAAGCGGGCGGTTGGTCCCTAAGTCCACCGCCAGATAGAACACCGCGTCCCCGTCCTCCCCCATCCGGAAGCCCTGAATTTCTGCGTCAAAGCTCTGGCCGCTCTCCCCGCTCTGCTCTGCGCGGACGAACTGCTCCAGGTCCGCGAGCAGCTGCTCCCGGGTCAAGCCGGCCTGTTCCAACGCCTCCCGGAGCTCCATGGGGCTTTTGTCCTCTTTGTCATAGCACCAGGTCCGGATGCTTCCGCCGTCGCTGTTTACGGCTGCAAATCCGTCCTTTTGAAACAAGACCAGATTCACATAGCGGTCCGTCTCGGAGGGATAGCACAGGCACCAGGTGGATTCCAAGGTCTCTCCCCCCAGTTCCAAGACTGAGCGGTAGTAACGCGCCAGCTCTTCCAGCTCCTGGTTGATGGCGCGTATCGCCTGGGCATCTTCAGACTCCCCCTCCGGCGGCGTCAGGGCGGGAACCTCAACATAGTTTTGGTTGGTATCATAGAATTGAACCAGCATTTCAATGGCCGGGCCGGTCTCCTCCTCTGCCTTGCAGGCCGCCAGGGCGCCCCAGAAGAGGGCCAGGAGGACAGCGGCAGCCAGGGGCGGCATGGGCAGACGCTTCTTTTTCCCACGAATCGCCCCGAAACACAAAACAGCGGAGAGGGCCTGGAATAAAGGCTTCATGTCGGCCGCTCCTTTTTTCAGGGTTATGATAAGAATATATTGATCTCCGGCACAATCAAAAGTCAAGTTACAAAGTTATCACAACTTTGCCTTCAAATATCCAAAACGCAAAAGGGCGCCCGGTTGGGCGCCCTTTTTGCTCTGCTGTCATCCGATGGATTCTTCCCGCCGTTACGCCTCCTCCACCGGGATCTCCACGATGCCGGCGGCTCCGGCGGCAATGGAGTACTCCGGGAATACCAGGACCGGGACCCCGTCGGAGCGGAGATAGAAGGCGGTGTCCTCGTCCACGGTGGTAAAGCCGCCAGATTCCTGAGGGAAGAAATAGGTGGATCCGTCCTCCCCTGTGCTGTGGGAAATATAGTCCTGGACGGCGGTGTTGCACCGCTCCACCCAGTTCTCTCCCAGGACGTCCTGGAGGGTGATGTCCCGTCCCTCCGCCAGGTCCAGGTTATAGCAGTACCGCTCCAGGGAGGCGGAGACCCACCCCTCGCCAAAGTCCACGGTAAAGGAGAGGGTGGTGTCGGTCTGGGACTTGATCTCATAGTCTACGATCACATCCATCTGCCGCTCGCCCCACTGCTCCTGGGTGCCGCCGGTGGCAAAGAACGCCTCTTTGTAGTCCTCCCAGTCCTGCTGGGCCCGGGCGGTGAGGGCGTCCACCCGCTCCTGGATCTCCTGGTTGACCTGCTGGGCCAGGTCACTGTCCGCGGCGATTCCGGGGGCGCTGACGTCATACTGGATGCCGTCCTGGGTGGTATCATACTCCCGGACGGTGAGCACCTGGAACAGCCCTCCCAGCACCGGTAGGTCCGCGGCGGCAGCGGCCACAGGAGCGGAGAGGTTCAACACGCACACCGTCATCACCAGGCAGGCGGCCGCCGCGCCCGCGGTGCGCCGGAGCAGCCGGACGCCCCGCCGCCGCTTCCCCTGGCGGATGCCCGCCTGGACCCGGTCGTTCAGTTCCGGAGGGATAGGGGTCTCCTGATACTCCCGCTTCAGCTTTTCAAACTCCTTCATGTGTCATACACTCCTTCCAGGGATACACGCAGTTTTTTCAGCCCGGTATACAGCCGGGTTTTGACCGTGCTCAGAGGCGCGCCGGTGACGGCGCTGATCTCTTTCAGAGAGAGCTCCTCATAAAAGCGCAGGCGGATGACCGTGGAGATTTCCATAGGAAGGGCGTCCACCCGCGCCGCCAGGCTCTCGTCCGCGGGAGGGGGGTCCTCATAGCCGCCGGTATCCAAATCCTCCAGAGGGACGTAGGTCACCCGCTTGCGCTGCCGGAGCAGATCGGTGCATACGTTGATCAAGATCCGGTAAAACCACGAACGGACAGCCTCCGGCTCCCGCAGATGGTCCTGCCGCTCCCACGCCCGGCACACCGCCGTCTGCACCGCATCCAGCGCCTCCTCCCGATTTTTCAAATAGCTGTAGGCCAGCCGGTAAAAACTCTCCTGCTCCGCTCCAAAATAGCCGGTCAGCAGCGCCTCATGCTTCTTCGTCACTTGTAACGGTCCCTTCTGCTGTGTTCTACTGAATAGACGACCCACGCGGGGAAAAAGTTTGCCCGCTCTGGAATTCTTCGCAAAATTTTAGAGCGGGCGGTTTTTCTGCTTTGCGCATGGAACCCCACAAAAAGGGCACGACCAAAGTCATGCCCTTTTTGTGGAAAGGGAGTTTAAACCCGATATTTTTGGATTTACGGAGCTGTTGCAGAAAAACTATCCATCCGGCCTTCTGGCCGGCGGCGCGAGTGCGCCGTACAAGCGTTTTGCCGCAGGCAAAACCTCAGCGCAGGAATGGCTTTGCCATTCCGAGCATTTTAATCCCGAAGGGTGGAGGCGGCCAAAGGCCGCCGGAACCCAAAATAAAAGGACATCCTTTCGGATGTCCTTTTATTTTGGAGCTGCTGGTGGGAATCGAACCCACAACCTTCTCATTACGAGTGAGATGCTCTGCCATTGAGCCACAGCAGCATATTGTGTTTTGTGCTGTATCATTTTAACGGACTTTCCGTGAGAAGTCAAGCACTTTTGGGAATTTCCAGGGGCAGCTCTTCATCAACAGTCCCCGCCTCCCGGAAGAGGCGGGGACTGCGTGTCAAAAAAGTGGCGCAGGCCACTTTTTTGAGGAGGTTGCGGCCCCCTGCGCGCAGGGCTTGTCCGCTGTAGGCGGCCAAACCCCACACTGGTGGGCCGAGAAGTGTTTTCCCCGACGCACATGTCGCCGGGGAAAACGGATTGCAATTTTTTCGCGCCTGCGGGCGCGAACTCTGCGAGGCTTTTGGGGCTGTCTAGGAATTGTCAAAGAGGCAAAGCGGAGCTTTGCAGAACATTCTTTTGCCTGCTTTTCTTTTCAAGAAAAGCAGGTCAGCCTTTGAGGGTCTCGGCCCAGGCGGCGTACTTGGCCACCTTCCCGTCGCAGTCGGCCTTACTGGATCCGTTGGCCAGGATGTAGACCTTCACCTTGGGCTCGGTGCCGGAGGGACGGACGATAAGGCTGGTGCCGTCGGCCATCTCATAGCGCAGCACGTTGGAGCCGGAGAGCTCCATGGTCCCCTTGGACCCGTCGGAGACGGTGACCACGCTGCCGTCCTGATAGTCCTTCTGCTGGAGGACCGCCACGCCGGCAATCTCCATGGGCGGGTTTTTCCGCAGGTTGGCCATCAGGTCGGCCATCTTCTTCAACCCATCCAGGCCGGGCATGACCAGGTTCATGGTCTTCTCCCCGTAGTAGCCGTACTTCTCGAACAGGGCCTGGAGGGCGTCGTACAGCGTCATGCCCTGGGAGGCGTACCAGGCGGCCATTTCGGAGAGTTCCACGCTGGCGGAGACGGCGTCCTTGTCCCGGACATAGTCCCCCAGCATATAGCCGTAGGACTCCTCGTAGGAGAAGATGACCTTCCCCTCCCCGGAGCTCTCCAGCTTGTCCTTCTTCTCGGCCAGGAACTTAAAGCCGGTGAAGGTGTCATAGCACTGCAATCCGTTGACCTCGGCCACCTTCCGGGCCATCTCGGTGGTGACGATGGTCTTCAAAGCCACGGGTTTGTCCGGCATCTTGCCGGTGCGGCGCTTGGCCCCGATGAGGTAGTCCAGCAGCAGCACGCCGGTCTGGTTGCCGGAGATGACCACAAAGTCGTCATCCTTGGTGCGCACCATGATGCCCACCCGGTCGGCGTCCGGGTCGGAGCCCAGGATAAAGTCGGCGTTGTTCTTCTTGGCCAGGTCCACCGCCAGATAGAACCCCTCCGGGTTCTCCGGGTTGGGGGAGACCACGGTGGGGAAGTTGCCGTCAATGACCATCTGCTCGGGCACGCAGATCACATGCTTCATACCCAAGCGCTTCAAGGCCTCGGGGATGAGCTTGTAGCCAGTGCCGTGGAAGGGGGTATACACCATGGTGAAGGTGTCCGCCATCTTCTCCACCACCGCCTTGTCGTTGACCTGCTCCATGACGTTGGCCAGGAACTTCTCGTCGGTCTCCTCCCCCATGAGGGTGATGAGACCCTTGGAGACGGCCTCATCGTAGTCCATGGTCTTGACGCTGGTGAACACGTCCAGCTCCTTCATCTTCCTGGCCACCTCATCGGCGTGCTTGGGGGGCAGCTGGGCGCCGTCCTCCCAGTACACCTTATAGCCGTTGTACTCCTTGGGGTTGTGGCTGGCGGTGACGTTGATGCCGGCGATGCAGTGGTACTCCCGCACGGCGAAGGACAGCTCCGGGGTGGGGCGCAGGGACTC
>CALWWF010000203.1 GCA_944385165.1 uncultured Oscillospiraceae bacterium | reverse complement strand
CCGGTCCAGCCCCAGGGCCATGCCGGCGGCGATGGTGCTGCCGGACCGGGACAGGCCGGGCAGGGTGGCAAAGCCCTGGGCCACGCCGATGAGCAGGGCGTCCTTCAGGGTGGTGTTCCGGGCGTTCTTCCGCCCTCTGGCCATCCGGTCGGACACAAAGAGGACCACGCCGGTGAGCAGCAGGATGCAGCTCACCGCCGCCGGGTAGTTGCCCACCGCCTCCACCCTGTTCTTAATGGGAAGCACCAGGAACAAAGGCAGGGTGGCTACGATCAGCAGCAGGATCTGCCGCCGGGCCGCGGGAGGCTCCCCCCGGCTGGGACTCCGGGAGAACAGGTCCCCAAAGAAGCGGAAAAACTCCAGGATCATCTCCCAGATGTCCTGCCAGTAGTAGATGCACACGGCGATGAGGGTGGCGAAGTGGAGCAGGATGTTGAACAGGTTGTCCGGCTCCGGCATGCCCAGAAAATGCTGGAACAGCGTCAGGTGCCCGGAGCTGGAAATGGGCAAAAATTCAGCGATGCCCTGGACGATGCCCAGGACGACGACCATCAAATAGGACACGTTTATGTACCTCCATACGGCAAATTTCAAAATGGGCGCTGTTATATATTAGCACATCGGGGACAGGAATACCAGTGTTTTTCCGAAAAGTTGCGGGATCGCCGCGGAGCGGAGACCGACCGCATCCCGCCTGCCTGAGCCCGGCCTCCTGCCGTCCCTGATTTGGAGCACACAGAGGGACGGGGGCCTCCCCCGCCCGCTCCGCGCTTTTTATACTGGTTTACTGGCAGGCCCCTCGCCGTCCTCTTCTTTTTTCCGCTCCTGGATCATCCGGTGCAGGCACCCCAGCGCGTCGGACAGCCCGCCGATCTCGTCGATGAGGCCCAGTTCCACCGCCTCCCCGCCGTAGATCACGCTGCCCACGTCGGCGGCCAGCTCCCCCGTCTGGAGCATGAGCTTTGTAAAGTCCTCCCGCTTCACATTGCTGTTGGCCACTACAAACTGGGTGATCCGCTCCTGGATGCGCTCGAAGTAGTAGAAGGTCTGGGGCACGCCGATGACCAGGCCGTTGAGCCGCACCGGATGGATGGTCATGGCGGCGGAGGGGGCGATAAAGGAGTGCTTGGCGGACACCGCCAGGGGTACCCCGATGGAGTGCCCGCCCCCCAGCACCAGGGAGACCGTGGGCTTGGACATGCTGGCGATGAGCTCCGCGATGCCCAGCCCCGCCTCAATGTCGCCCCCCACGGTGTTCAACAGCACCAGCAGGCCGTCGATCTCGTCGCTCTCCTCCACCAGGGCCAGCAGGGGCATGACGTGCTCGTACTTGGTGCTCTTGCTACTGGGGGGCAGCACCTGGTGCCCCTCGATCTGGCCCACGATGGTGAGCACATGGATGGTCCCCCGCTTGGACTGGATCAGCGAGGAGCCAAACTCCACAATGGACTGCTGTCCCTCCGGACCGCTCTCCGGGCGGGAATTGGGTTCCATCTCCTCCATAACCGGCCTTCCTCCTTTGTTCGTCGTTCCCCTTTAGAATGGGCAGGACCGGCCCCGTTTATACCAGTTTGCCCCCTGCATTTCCCGTTCTACTTTTCGTAGGTTGCCTTTTTCCCCCTCCGCCCCCATAATAGAGGGCAAGGAAAGGAGTTGTTTGCATGGACAACACGCAGTTCGGCGCTTTTGTGGCCCAGCTCCGAAAAGAACAGGGGCTGACCCAAAAAGAGCTGGCGGACCGGCTCCACGTCACCGACAAGGCGGTGAGCAAATGGGAGACCGGCAAGGGGTTTCCCGACATCAAACTGCTAGAGCCTCTGGCCCAGGCTTTGGACATCTCTCTGGTGGAGCTCCTCCAGGGGGCGCGCTCCCCCTCCCCCACCCTGTCCAAAGAGGAGGCGGGCCAGGCGGCGGTCCAGGCCATGGAGCAGTCCCAGAAAGCCACCGCCCGGCGGTATTTACGGCTGTTCCGGTGGCTGTTGACAGGCATTGGCGTTTGGAGCCTGCTGTCCTGTCTGCCCTGGGGAACCATCCTTTTGACCCAGCTTCTGCCGCCAACCAGCATGGGCATGATCGGCGGCGCCGACGGCCCCACCCAAATTTATATCTCTATGTCGGGCGATGCGTTTCCGCCACAACTCTATCTGCTTGTCCAGCTTGCCGCCCTGGCGGTCTGTGTGGCGCTGGCCATCCGGGTGTGGCGTCTGGAAAGGAAATTAAAATGAAGAAACTTTTGATGGTATGCACACTCTCTCTGCTGCTTCTGGCCGGGTGCGGCTCTGCTCCGGCCTCGATCCCGGACGATTTGGACTGGCGGGCGCACTTTCTGCTGGGAGACGACCTCCTCCTAGCAGCGGCGGAGGACTGGACCACCCGTCAGAATGTCCCTCTGCTGGACGTGACCGCCCAGGTGGATGGGGAGAACATCACCCTCACCGACCACGCCGCCGGAACATCGGTCTCCGGAACCCTTACCCCGTCCGGGGACTCGGACCCAAACGCCGCCGTCTATATCCTTGCCTTTCCGGACCATCCGGAGGGCTATGCCGTGTACGGCGTTGCGGAACAGATGGACGGGACGCGGGAGGCCACCTTGTATCTGACCGTAGAGGAACAAACGCTCTACCTCACCGCTCCCCTTTTGGAATCGTGAGCAAGCAGCAGAGGACCTGGAAAGGAATTTTCCTTTCCAGGTCCTCTCTTTTCTATGGTTTTGGTCAAAGCCAGATCAGAAGCAGCAAAAAGGCCACGTTGATTAGGGTGAACAAGAGCAGATACCGCTTTTTCAAACTGGGGTACTGCCCCGCCACCTGGCGGTAGGAGATGAGGCTGGCCATGGAGGCGATCAAGGTCCCCAGGCCCCCCAGGTTGACCCCCACGATCAGCTCCCGCAGGTCACCGCTGTAGCTGGACAGGAGCATGGCGGCGGGCACGTTGCTGATGACCTGGCTGACCAATACCCCGACCAGGCGGTCCCGGCCGGCCATGGCCCCGCCGATCCAGGTCTGGAGGGCGTCCAGCTGTTTGATGTTGCCCACAAAGAGGAAAAAGAACACGAACGTCAAAATCAGGGAGTAGTCGATGCGGACGAACAGCCCCCGGTTCCTCCACAGCAGCAGGACCGCCACCACCGCCAGCAATACCGGGTGGGGCAAAAATCCTCCCACTGTGAGCACACACAGCAGGAAGAGGACCAGGTAAAAGACGATGTTCCCCCGGCGCAGGGGGACGGTCTCCCCCATCTGGATGGTCAGCTGCCGGTGGCGGTACCCAAACAGGATAAATAGGGCCAGCAGAATGGCCGCCCCCACCGTGTAGGGGGCGGTCAGGAGCAGGAACTCCGGCAAATTCAGGCCGGACAGGCCGTATAAGTACAGGTTCTGGGGGTTGCCGATGGGGGTGAACATACTGCCCAGGTTGGCGGCGACGGTCATCAGGGTTACCGTGTAGCACAGCTTCCGGCGCAGGGCGGCCATCCGCAGCATCATCACCCCCAGGGGGACGAAGGTGATCAGGGCCACGTCGTTGGTAATGAACATGCTGCCCACAAAGCACAGAAACACCAGGGTGGCCGCCATCCCCCGCATGGTCCCCACCCGGGAGAGTACCTTGGCGGCGATGTACTGAAGGAAGTTCTCCTCCCGCAAGCCCTCCACCAAAAGCATCAGGCAGAACAGAATAATGAGCGTATTGAAGTCGATGTAGCCGATATAGTCCCAGCTGGGCGGCGAGATCAGGCAGGACAGCACCGCCAGCACAAAGGACACTGTCAGCACCACATCCCGCCGGAACATGCCGGTGATTCGCTTCCCCACAGCGTTTTCCTCCCACAGGAAGGGGCCGCTTTTCAGCGGCCCCTTATCTTTCTTTTTCTTACTTCGCCTCGTAGATGGCCTTCGCGCCCTTGAAGGTCATATAGCAGTCCAGCTTGCCCACCGTCTCAAAGGGGGCGTGCATGCTGAGCACCGGCACCCCCGCGTCCAGGGTGTCGATGTTCCGCTCGGCCATGAACATGGCCACGGTGCCGCCGCCGCCGGCGTCTACCTTGCCCAGCTCCGCCATCTGCCAGACCACGTCCGCCTCGTCCAGCACCTTTCTGGCGTAGGCCACCACCTCGGCGGAGGCGTCGGAGGCCCCGGACTTGCCCCGGGAACCGGTGTACTTACACAGGCCCAGGCCGTAGTTCACCAGGGCGCTGTTGCGCTTCTCGTACACGTCGGCAAAGTTGGGGTCATAGGCCGCCGTCACATCGGCGGACAGGCAGAAGGACTTCTCATAGCACGCCCGCAAAGACACGTTCTGTCCCGCGCACAGGTCCTCCATAAAGGTATCGAAGGCGGCGGACTTCATGCCGGTGACCCCCTCGGAGCCGATCTCCTCCTTGTCGGCCAGCATACACACCGCCGTGCGCTCCGGGGCGCCCAGCTGGAGCAGGGCGGCCAGGCAGGCGTAGGCGCACACCCGGTCGTCGTGGCCGTAGGCGCCGATGAGGGAGCGGTCAAAGCCGATATCGCAGGCCCGGAACGCGGGGACGGCGGAGAGCTCGGCGGAGATGAAGTCCTCCTCCACGATGCCGTACTTCCGGTGGAGCAGCTCCAGCACCGACAGCTTCACCCGGTCGCTGCCCTCGTCGTCCGCCAAGGGCCGGCTGCCCACCAGGATGTTCAGGCTCTCCGCGGGGATGGCCTCCCCCAGAGGTTTCCGGGACTGCTCCACCCCCAGATGGGGCAGCAGGTCGTCGATGGTGAACAGGGGGTCCCCCTCCCCGTTGCCCACGGAGACCCGGATCACCTGACCGTTTTTCAGGGCCACCACGCCGTGGAGCTCCAGGGGGATGGTCACCCACTGGTACTTGCGCAGGCCGCCGTAGTAGTGGGTCTTCAGAAACGCCAGGTCGTCCGCCTCATAGAGGGGGTTCTGCTTTAAATCCAGGCGGGGGGAGTCGATGTGGGCCGCGCCGATGTTCGCGCCCTCCTCCAGGCCCTTCCGGCCCATGACGGCCAGCATCACGGCCTTGCCCCGGTTGGCCTGGTACACCTTGTCCCCCGCCTTGAGCTCCATGCCCCGGCGGTACTCCCGGAACCCGGCGGCCTCGGCCAGGGCGATGGTGCGGTCTACGCACTCCCGCTCCGTCTTGCCCGCGTCCAAAAACTGTTTATAGCCGGTGCAGTAGGCCTCCATGGCCTCCAGCTCCGCCTGGTCCATCCGCTCATAGCCGTTTTTCTTGGCGTAGCACAGCTCCTCCCGAAGCTGGTCGCCCCGGCTCTTTTCCTTGTCCTTCATGGTTCAAGACCTCCTTGAGACTGTCGAAAAAGTGGCAGAGCCACTTTTTCGAGTTAGGCTGCACGAAATTGTCGCCTCGATGTCGTCGTCGCAAGCTGCGGATCGCTCGCATCCGGGTAAACCCGAATGCTCGTTCCCTCCGCTGCTCCTCCTCCCCCAGAAAACCATAATAATGGTTTTCTGGGGACCCGAAAATAGTCGGCAAAAATTTCGCGAGAAGTGTCATTTCCAAGGCGCATCCCCCAGGGGACCTTCTCTTGCCCCTGCGGGGCAATTCACCTTGTGTCCTCGGAAATGACATGATTAAATTTTATTCCGTCGTCTGCGGACGACGGAACTCCTTGCAGGAGGGCTTTTTTGACAAGCTGCTCCTTGTCTGCGTTAAAATCTCCTGAAGGAGTGCCCGGGCCCGGGCTCCAAATTCCTCCGGGCCGGCGCAGTCGTTCACCAGTACATAGTCGCAGTTCTCCATGAAATAACCGTCCGGCTTCTGGGCGCGCACCCGGGCCCAGGCATAGTCCTCCGAAATCCCCTCCCGGGCCATGATGCGGCCTACCCGCACCTGGGGCGGGGCCAGCACCGCGATGGTGGCGTGGCACAGCGGCTTCAAACCGCTCTCCAGCAGGGCGATGGCGTCGATGGCCGCCAAGGGCCTCCCCTGCCGCTCACACTCCGCCAACAGCTCCCGGGTCTTCTCCACCGTGGCCTTTTGCGCCACACTGTTGAGCAGCTCCAGCTTCTCTGGGTCTCCAAATACGATGCCCCCCAGCTTCTTGCGGTCGATGGTCCCGTCGGCACCCCGGAGGGGGCCGAACAGCTCCTCCAGTTTTTGCTGTAAAGCTATATCGCTTTCCAGCAGTTCATGGTACACCGCGTCGCAGTCGATGACCGCGCCGCCCAGCTTCTCCACCTCATAGAGGGCGGTGGTCTTCCCCGCCCCGGTGGGGCCGGTGATGCCGAGGATGGTCATGTCCTTACTTTCTGTTCAGCCAGGCCAGACCCTCGGCCTCGGTCTCCCAGAAGCTCACCTGGTTGCTCCGATTGCAGGTGAAGATCACATCCCGCATGGAGGACTGGTAGCAGTCGTACAGGTCGCCCACGATAGCCAGGCGCATTTTCTCCTGGGTAAAGGCCTTGATCACCTGGGTGACAACCCCGGCGGTCAGCTCGAACATCTCCGGGACGAAGGCGCTGCGCTCCAGGAGCATATTGTTCCGGCCCGTCTGATACCGGACGGTGTGGATCAGGTCCAGGGCGTCCTTGCCGTCGGCGATGGGATGGTCCGGCCGTACCACGGCCACATTCTGCTTGATCTCAATATTTACCATGATATGTTACACTCATTTCTTTTTGGATTTGAAGTTGGGTTCTTTGTTTTCCAGGCGGTTTTGCCATAGAGGCTAGGCACCAACCGGCCCGCAGCCACGGGAATCCAACGGGCATAGGGGCGGATATGATCCGCCCCTATCCAATTTCCGGTTGGAACGGCGGGCGGCCCGCCCCTGCCATGGCGCACTGCAAACAACGAAATTAAACGCGCACGATGTGGAACCCCGCCGCCTTGTTCAGGCGGTTGGCAATGGCCAGCCCCAGTCCGGCGGTATCCGGGCACTGGGCCCAGATGGCCTGCACCGGGGTGTGGTCGAAGGCCCGCAGGGCGTCAAAGACCCGCCGGGCCTGCTCTCCCTTGTCCGTGGACGGCCCGATCCGCTCTACATAGTGTCCCCCAAACCGGGCGGCAAACTCGTCAAAGCAGATGATCCCGTCCCCGGGCGCGGCGTTTTGCTGGATGTAGCCGGCGCACGCCTCCGGGTCCCCTGTGACCACCGTCACCGGGGCCTTGGGGGCGTAGTGGCGGTACTTCATGCCGGGGGCCTTGGGCTTCTCCCCCGCCCCCATGAGCCGGGTCACCGCCGGGTCCACCTCCACCGTACCTAAGACGGAGCGCAGCTGCTCCAGGGTGACGCCGCCGGGCCGCAAAAGCCGGGGGGGCGTACAGGTCAGGTCGATGATGGTGGACTCCACCCCCACGGTGCAGGGGCCGCCGTCCACGATGGCGTCGATCTTCCCGTCCATGTCCTCCCACATGTGGGCGGCGGTGGTGGGGCTGGGCCGCC
>CALWWF010000202.1 GCA_944385165.1 uncultured Oscillospiraceae bacterium | reverse complement strand
GGTTCTCCTGGTCCAGGGGGGTGAAGTCCCCCTGGGAGATCACGTCGTACTCCTTGCGCAGCTGGACCAGGGTTTTGTAGTAGGAGAAGATGGAGTCCGGGTCGTCCACCTGGGCGGCGGCGTTGATGGCCTTGTAATTGGGGTTGACGCTAATCCAGGGCGCACCGCTGGTAAAGCCGGCGTTCTCGCTGCCGTCCCACTGCATGGGGGTGCGGGCGTTGTCCCGGGAGTGCACCTTCAGGATGTTATAGGCGCTCTCCTCGCTCATCCCCTTGTCCCTTAAAATTTGGAAGTGGTTGATGCTCTCCACGTCCCGGTACTGGCTCAGGTCGGTAAAGCCCGGGTTCGTCATGCCGATCTCCTCTCCCTGGAAGATATAGGGAGTTCCACGCAGGCAGTGGATCACCCCGGCCAGCATTTTGGCGGACTGCTTCCAGTACTCCCCCTCGTCCCCGAAGCGGGAGACCACCCGTGGCTGGTCGTGGTTGCACCAGAACACGGCGTTCCAGGCGTTGTGCTCCGCCATCCCCTGCTGCCAGGAGAAGAGGATGTCCTTGAGCTTCTGGAAGTCCGTGGGCACCAGCACCCACTTCTCGTTGCCCATGAAGTCCACTTTCAGGTGGTGAAAGGAGAACACCATGGACAGCTCGTGGCTGTCCGCCCCGGCGTACCGGAAGCAGTTCTCCATGGAGGTGGAGGACATCTCCCCCACGGTGATGATCCCCGGCTCCTGGCCGAAGGTAGCCTCATTCATCTCCCGGAGGTACTGGTGGATCTTGGGCCCGTCGGTATAGAACCGGCGGCCGTCCCCCTGGTGGTCGTCCTCAAAGGAAGCCTTGCTGATCAGGTTGATCACGTCGAAGCGGAAGCCCTTGACCCCCTTGCTCATCCAGAACCGGAGAATGTCCTGGACCTCTCTGCGCACCTCCGGATTCTCCCAGTTCAGATCCGCCTGGGTCTTGTCGAAGAGATGGAGGTAGTATTCGTCAAATTGGGGGACATATTCCCAGGCATTGCCGCCGAACTTGCTCTCCCAGTTGGTGGGCGGCGCGCCGTCCGGCTTGCCCTTCTTCCAGATATAGTAGGCCTTGTACTTGGGGTCCCCGGCCAGGGCCTTCTGGAACCACTCGTGCTGGGTGGAGGTGTGGTTGAACACCATGTCCAGCATCAATCCGATGCCCCGCTTCTCCGCCTGCCTGGAGAGCTCCTCAAAGTCCTCCATGGTGCCGTACCGGGGGTCGATATTCCGGTAGTCGGCCACGTCATAGCCGTTGTCGTTCTGGGGGGAGACAAAGAAGGGGGTCAGCCAGAGGTAATCCACACCCAGCTCTTTCAGGTAATCCAGCTTCTCGGTCACCCCCCGCAGCTCCCCCAGGCCGTCCCCATTGGTGTCCCGGAAGGACTTGGGGTAGATCTGGTAGACGGTGCACTTCTTAAAATCTTTCATGGGAAAACTCCTCCCTTAAAAGTGGATCACAACGGTCTTGCCCGCCTGGGCATCCACGTTGGTCTCAAAGGTGGGGGTGGTGTCGCCGGGGTCGGTGACCAGGAAGGCGGTGGTGGTGGGGTGGCCCGCCGCCTTGATCTTCTCCGGGTCGAAGGTGATCAATTTGTCCCCCAGGCGCACCCGGTCCCCCTCTTTCACATGGAGCTGGAAGCCGTCGCCGTTCATGGACACCGTGTCAATACCCACATGGATGAGAAGCTCCGCCCCGTTGTCCAGGGTGAGGCCCACCGCGTGGCGGCTGTCCTCGATGACGGAGCACACGATGGCGTCGGCGGGGGCCACCACCACATTGCTGGTGGGCTCGATGCCCACGCCCTCCCCCAGGATGCCCTGGGAGAACACCTGGTCGGGGATCTCCTCCATGGGAATGATGCGGCCGGACAGGGGGGCGGTCACGCCCTCCACCGGGGCGGCGGGGGCCTCCGCCTGGGGCTGCTCCTCCACGGCGGGCGTGGCGGCGGGGGCCGCGGCCGTCTCAGCCGCCCCTGCGCTCAGGCCCCGCTCCCCAGCGGCCAGCTTCCGGCTGCCCACCAGGATGGTCAGGATAAAGGGTACCACAATGGCCGTCAGCATGGCCAGAAGGAAATTGAGCCAGTACTGGGGCATGATGGACAGGATGCCGGGTAGGCCGCCCACGCCGATGGAGTAGGCCTGCACCCCGCTGCCGATACAGATGACCGCCGCGCAGGCGGAGCCGATCATGCCGCACACCAGGGGGAAACCGTACTTCAGGTTCACGCCGAAGAGGGCGGGCTCGGTGACGCCCAGGTAGCAGGAGATGCAGGCAGGGATATTCACCTGCTGGGCCCGCTCATTCTTCTTCTGCAAAACGCTCATGGCCAGAACTGCGGAGCCCTGGGCGATGTTGGACAGGGCGATCATGGGCCACAGGTTGGTGCCCCCGTACAGGTTCACCAGCTGGGAGTCGATGGCGTTGGTCATGTGGTGCAGTCCGGTCATCACGATGGGGGCATACAGCAGACCGAAGAGGGCCGCGAACAGCCAGCGCACGTTGGAGGTCAGGCCCGCATACACCACCGCAGCGATGGCGTCGCCGATCTGCCAGCCGATGGGACCCACGATGGTATGGGCCACGATGACCGCCGGCACCAGAGAACAGAAGGGCACCACGATCATGCTCACCACTTCAGGGCAGATCTTTTTAAAGAACTTCTCCAGATACACCAGGACGAAGCCGGCCAGCATGGCGGCGATGACCTGGCCCTGATAGCCGATCATCTGGATCTGAATAAAGCCGAAGTCCCACACCGGGATGTCCGCCGGGGCTGTAGTGGCCACGGAGAAGCCGTTGAGCAGCTGGGGAGACACCAGGGTCAGGCCCAGGATGATACCCAGGATCTGGGTGGTGCCCATCTTCTTGGTGATGGACCACACGATGCCCACGGGGAGCATGTGGAACACCGCCTCGCCGATGAGCCACAGGAAGCTGTACATGCCCGCCCAGAACTGGGAGATGTCGGAGAGGCTCTGGGTGCCGTTGTTGAAGAAGTTGATCTCGCCGATGACGTTGCGGAAGCCCAGAATCAGACCGCCGCAGATCAGGGCGGGGATGATGGGAGCAAAGATCTCCCCCAGGGTCCCCATGATCCGCTGGAGCAGGGACTGATTGGTCTGGGCCGCCGCCTTCACCGCGTCCTTGCTGACCCCTTCGATGCCGGCATAAGCGGTGAACTCGTTGTAGAAGATGGCCACATCGTTGCCGATGATGACCTGGAACTGTCCGGCCTGGGTGAAAGTCCCCTTCACCGCCGGGATACTCTCAATGGCCGCAGTGTCCGCCTTCGCCGGGTCCACCAGCACAAACCGCATCCGGGTCATGCAGTGAGACACCGCCTGAATGTTTTCCTTTCCTCCGATGGCGTGCAGAAGGGCCTGCACGTCCGCCTGATATTTCGCCATAGGCGACTCCCTCCTGTTTCTTCCAAGTAATTTGTTCTAATTTCCACGAATTCTCTCTGCAATTCATGGTACTTTTGCATCGCAAATCATAGTACACTTGTTTAAACAAGTCAATTGGCCGATCCGATGAAACTGGAAGGCGTTTTTTGTTCATTTTCACCCAGCCCTCTTCCATTGACTTTTGGCCCGGGGCGGTGGTATGCTGATTCTAAGTTGTTTAAACAAGGAGCAGCTTGTCAAAAAAGCCCTCCTGCAAGGAGTTCCGCCATCATCTCCGCGCTAAGAGCCGCCGCTTCGCGGCGGTTGCGCTCCGAAACGCGCCTGCGGGCGCAGGCAGATGGCGGAATAAAATGAAATCCTGTCATTTCCGAGGACATGCGCCTCGGAAATGACACCTCGCGCGAAATTTTTGCCGACAATTTTCGGGTCCCCAGAAAACCATTATTATGGTTTTCTGGGAGAGGAGGAGTAGCGGAGGGAACGAGCATTCGGGTTTACCCGAATGCGAGCGATCCGCAGCTTGCGACGACGACATCGAGGCGAAAATTTCGTGCAGCCTAACTCGAAAAAGTGGCTTGCCACTTTTTCGACAGTCTCAAGGAGGCCCCTATGCCCCGTCAAAAATACGAACAGATCTATTATGCGCTGAAAGGGCGGATCGAAGCCGGGACATATCCGGTGGGCGGCCTGCTCCCCTCGGAGAACGTCCTCATCGGAGAATTCGGCTGCTCCCGGAACACCGTGCGCCGGGCTCTGGCTAACCTGGTGCGGAACGGCTATGTGCAGACCCGCCAGGGCTGGGGAGTGTGCAACATCTACCAGCCCATCGAGGAGTCCGCCTACACCATGGGCACCATCGAGTCCTTTGCGGAGACCGCCCGCCGCACCGGCCAGAACAGTTCCACCCGGGTGGTGCTGTTCACCACCTGCACCGCGGACGAAGCGCTCTCCCGCCGCTCCGGTTTCCCCGTAGGGACAGAGCTTTTCTACCTCCAGCGGGTCCACGACCTGGACGGCGTCCCCCGCATCTTCAACCACAACTACTTCCGGCGGGACTGTATGCCCGGCCTGACGGCAGAGATCGCCCAGGGCTCCATCTACCGCTATCTGGAGCAGACGGTTCACATGTCCATCGTCACCAGCAAGCGCACCATCACCGTGGAGAAGGCCACCCCACTGGACCGCCAGTGGCTGGTCCTGGAGGACTTCAACTGCCTGGCGGTGGTGAGCAGCCAGACTTACAACAGCGACGGGATCATGTTCGAGTATACCCAGTCCCGCCACCACCCCAGCATCTTCCGCTTCCAGGACAACGCGGTCCGCACGTCCCCCAACTTCTCCGCCTCTGAGCATATCTAAACCACCGGCTCCGAGCCCCCTTGCCAGTTATCTTTCCCCATACAGCAAAAAATCCCCCAGGCAGGGGCCGTGGATGTACGGCCCCTGCCTGGGGGATCGCCTTTGTGATCGAAATGAGAGGAAACCGGTCAGTCCTCGTCCGCCGCCGCGTCGTACACCGGCCGGGCAGTCCCGGCAGAAGCGTTCCCGCCCGCCGTGGCGCTGGCCGCAGCCCGGAACCGGGCCCGGGACTGCTTGATCTCGTTGTACGCCTCGGCCACCGCCTCCTCGGTGCGGCGCAGGGCGTCCTCGCAGTACTCGTTGGCCGAGCGCTTCAGCTCCCGGCTGCGCTCCTCCGCTTGCTGCATCAGCTCGTTGGCCCGCTGGCGGGCCTGGAGCAGGATGGTCTCCTCAGAGAGCACCTGCTTGGCCTTCTCCTCCGCCTGGCGGCGGATGGCCTCGGCCTCCCGCTTGGCGGAGGCCACCATGTCCGCCCGGCTGGCCATGACTTTCTTCGCCTCGGCCAGTTCCACCGGGAACTGGGCGCGGATGTCGTCGATGAGGTCCAGCGCCCGGTCCCGTTCGATCATGCATTTATCGCCGGACAAGGGAACGTTCTTCGCCTCGTCCACCATATCAAACAACATGTCCAGCAGTTCTTCCACTCCGCTTGCCATGGTCAATCCTTCCTTTCCTGCAATTCCTGCATCCGCCGGTTCACGTCCTCCACGATCTCACGGGGGAGGAACTCCCCCAGATCGGCCCCATACCGTGCCATCTCCTTGACGATGGTGGAGCTCAGGTATGTATATTTTTCGCTGGAAGCCAGGAACATGGTCTCCAGCCCCGGGTTCAGCTTGCGGTTGATGACCGCCATCTGGACCTCCTGCTCAAAATCAGACACCGCCCGCAGCCCCTTTACCACCACATGGGCCCGACGCCGCCGGGCATAGGCGGCCAGCAGCCCGTCGGAGTAGTCCACCTCCACGTTGGGAAACCGGGCGGTGGACTTGCGCAGCAGCTCCACCCGCTCCTGGGGGGTAAACATTCCCTGCTTTTTGGAGTTGATCATCACACAGACGATCAGGCGGTCAAAGCAGGCCGCAGCCCGCTTGATGATATTCAAATGGCCCAGGGTCACCGGGTCAAAGCTTCCAGGGTAAATGGCAGTCCTCATAGACGGCGCTCCCCTCCGTTTCTTCGGAATACGGTCAGCTTGATCTTTCCATACCGGTAATCCTTTCCCCGCTCATAGGGTCCGGAAACCTGGGGCAGCACCTGATCCAGCGGACTTTCGCAGACCATTATACCATGTTCCCGAAGAATGTCAAATGCGGAGATGGTCTCCATGGCCTTCTCCAGCAGCCCGCTTTGATAGGGCGGGTCCAGGAAAATCACATGGAATTTTTCCCGGCAGGTGGTCAGGTAGGAGATGGAGTCCCCCTGGACCACTTTGGCCTGTCCGGACAGGCCGGTGAGCTTCAAGTTTTCCCGGACCAGGGCCACCGCGTCCCGCCGTTGGTCCACAAAGGTGCAGTGGGCCGCCCCCCGGGACAGGGCCTCGATGCCCAGCTGGCCGGTGCCGGCGAACAGGTCCAGGACCTCCCGGCCGGGCACCTCAAACTGCACGATGTTGAACAGAGCCTCCTTCACCCGGTCGGTGGTGGGGCGGGTCTCCATCCCCTGCAATTCTTTCAAACGCCGCCCGCGGGCGGAACCAGAAATCACGCGCATACTCCTCGTCCCTCTCTTCTTTTCTTGAAAGAAAAGAAGCAAAAGAACTTTCTGCAAAGCTGCGCTTTGCCTCTTTTCTTTGAAAATGGCATTTGTGGTTTTGTAAAAGCACCTGAAAGCAATGCTTCATTCTGCATTCCGCATTCTGCCTTCTGCATTGCCTCGAAAATACTGGTACACCGCCTGGGCCGTATTCTTGGGCACCACCTTCTCCAGCTCCTCCAGGGATGCCTCCCGAATGGCCTTGACGCTTTTAAAGTGCTTCAAAAGCTGAGCGCGGCGCACCTCCCCCACCCCGGGGATCTTGTCCAGGGTGGAGCCCTGGACCCGGCCCTTCCGCTGCTGGCGGTTAAATTCAATGGCGAAGCGGTGGGTCTCCTCCTGGATCTGGCCGATGAGCGCGAACACCGCAGGGATGGCCTGGATGCCGATCTCCCGGCCGTCCGGGGCCACCAGGGCCCGGGTGCGGTGCCGGTCGTCCTTCACCATGCCGAAGGCGGGGATGTCCAGGTTCATGGCCTCCAGCACCCGCTGGGCCACCCGCACATGGTTCTCCCCGCCGTCGATGAGGAGCAGGTCAGGTTTGGTATTGAACTTCTCGTCCCCGTCCAGATACC
>CALWWF010000201.1 GCA_944385165.1 uncultured Oscillospiraceae bacterium | reverse complement strand
TGGCGGACGAGTTCATCCGGGGCGCCCGGGAGGCGGGCTGCCAGGTGGAGAAGATCGAACTGCGGGACCGGCAGATCAACGGCTGCCTGGGCTGCGGGGCCTGCCAGCGCAACGGGGGAAGCTGCGTCCAGAAAGACGACATGGGGGAGCTCTATGAGAAGTGGCTGGCTGCCGACGGGGTGGTGCTGGCCTCTCCGGTTTATTTCTACACCTGGACGTCCCAGATGAAAGCGGTGCTGGACCGCACCTTCGCCATCGAGCAGAAGGTGAAGGACACCACCTTCTATCTTCTCTCCGCCGGGGCCGCCCCCACCGAGGAGTACATGAAGCTGATGCTGGAGAGTTTTCGGAGCTATATCGGCTGCTTCCGCGCCGGCGGCAACCAGGAGGGCGGCTATGTGTTCGGTCTGGGCACCAACCTCCCGGGGGATGTAGACGGCTCCGACGCGGCGGAGCGGGCCTATCAGATGGGGCTGGAACTGAAATGACGGGGATATTCCCGCAGAAAAGAACATTTAAATACAGGAGGAAACTTTTATGATCTACAAGCCATTCAAAGACATCTCCCTCTCCCGCCTGGGCATGGGCAACATGAGACTGCCGGAGGCGGAGGGGTCCTCCGGGCCCAACGCAAAGATCGACTATGAGAAGGCCCAGGAAATCATCGACTACGCCATGAGCCACGGCGTCAACTACTATGACACCGCCTACATCTACAATGACGGGGACTCTGAGCGCTTCCTGGGCCACGCCCTCCAGAAATACCCCCGGGAGAGCTTCTATCTGGCCACAAAATTCTTTATACAGGCCACCCCAAAGCCGGAGCCGGTCTTTGAGGAGCAGTTGGAGCGGCTGAAAACCGATCACATCGACTTCTACCTGCTCCACAGCCTCAGCGAGGAAAATGTGGAGGACTACCTGAACAGCGGGTGTATCGACTATTTCCTGGAACAGCAGAAAAAGGGGCGCATCCGCTATCTGGGCTTCTCCAGCCACGCGGGGGTGGAGACCCTGAGACGCTTTGCGGATCACCACCCCTGGGATTTTGCCCAGCTCCAGATCAACTACTTCGACTGGAAGTACGGCACCACCAGAGAGGAGTACCAGGTGCTGGAGGAGCGCAAGATCCCCATCATGGTCATGGAACCGGTGCGGGGCGGACGGCTGGCCGACCTGACCCCGGAGGAAAACGCCCGCCTGAAAGCCGCCCACCCCGACTGGAGCATCGCCTCCTGGGCGCTGCGCTTTGTGAAGACCCTCCCCCAGGTCCAGGTGATCCTGAGCGGCATGAGCTCCCTGGAGCAGATCCGGGACAATGTGGCCACCTTCCGCGAGGACCAGGCCCTCAGCCAGGCCGACACCGAACTGCTCATGGAAGTCTGCGAGCAGTTCCGTTCCCAGATCCAGATCCCCTGCACCGCCTGCCGCTACTGCTGCTCCGGCTGCCCTATGGGGATCAACATCCCGGAGTACCTGAAGATCTATAACGACTACAAGGTGACCGGCGCGTGGGCGCTGAGCTATCTGCCCGGGGTGCAGTCCAAGGGGACGCCCGCCGACTGCATCGGCTGCGGGGCCTGCGCGTCCCACTGCCCCCAGAGCATCCAGATCCCGGAGCTCATGGCGGAACTGGCCGAACTGGCCAAGGCGGCGCAGTGAAAAAGCATAGGCCCGCCTTAACCTGTCCCCGAACATGAGCCAGGGGCGGCAGCGGATCCGCTGCCGCCCCTGGTTTCCGCTTGTTGACACGGCAAGATACGACGGTTTAAGAATACAATACAAAGCTAAAATTGATTTGCCGGCATAGATAAAACCAGAAAGACCAGAGCGGAGCCGCTTGGGTGGGCATGGTTATTTTCCGGGCCTCTGCGGCCGGGACTAGGCCTTGTTGAAAAATGTCAATCAGCCCCGACAACGGGTCTTTGTCCGCCATACTGCGTTGATTTTCCTTGCAATCCACCAAGAATTGCTGCGTCAAATCGTCTTGTCAGGCAAAAAATCCCTCGCTGCTGGGTATGTTTCCAATTTTCAAACAGGCCCTAGACGGTTGCTATTCCTGGCTCCTGGCCCGCATCAAAAATAGTCGATCTGCATGGCGTGGCGCACATCGCGCAAGGTAGAAGCGGCTACTGTTCTCGCTGACGCCGTTCCCTCTTTCAGGATTTCGTAGACCTCCGGCAGACGCTGCTCCCACTGTGCCCTCCGCTGACGGATCGGGGAGAGTTCCGCCTGCATCACCTGGTTGAGGAACTCCTTTACCGTCACATCCCCCAGGCCGCCCCTTTGATAGTGGTCCTTCAGCTCGTCAAGTCCGCTGTACTCCGACAGGAACTCCGCAAAGTGCTCCGGCCGGGAAAATGCGTCCAGATAGATAAAAACCGGATTGCCCTCGGTGTGGCCCGGGTCCTCCTTCCGCAGATGGGTGGGATCGGTGAACATGGACATCACCTTCCGCTTGACCTCTTCCGGAGGATCGGAAAGGTAAATGCAGTTGCCCAGGGACTTACTCATTTTGGCCTTGCCGTCAATGCCGGGCAGACGCATACACGACTGCCTGGAGGGCAGGACGATCTTGGGTTCCACCAGCGTTTCCCCGTATATCTCATTGAACTTGCGAACGATCTCCCGGCACTGCTCCAGCATAGGCTCCTGGTCCTCGCCGGCTGGGACCGCTGTTGCGCGGAACGCCGTGATGTCTGCGGCCTGGCTGATGGGGTAGCAGAGGAAACCCACCGGGATGCTGGCCTCAAAATTCCGCTGCTGGATCTCCGCCTTCACCGTGGGATTGCGCTGCACCCGGGAGACTGTGACCAGGTTCATGTAATAGAAGGTCAGCTCCGTCAGTTCCGGGATCATGGACTGAATGAAAATGGTGGACCGCTCCGGGTCGAGCCCGCAGGCCAGGTAGTCCAGCGCCACCTGTATGATGTTCTGACGCACTTTTTCCGGGTGTTCCGCGTTGTCCGTCAGGGCCTGGGCGTCCGCGATCATGATATAGATCTCGTCAAACCGCCCGCTGTCCTGCAGCGCAACGCGCTCTTTCAGCGACCCGGCGTAGTGGCCCACATGGAGGCGGCCCGTCGGCCTGTCGCCTGTCAAAATGATCTCCTTCATACTCCTGTCTCCTGTAAAAATGCGGTATCCAGACATTGCTCCCAATCAAGGGTCCCCTCCACATTCGGAGAGATCAGCAGGGAGGTCAGGCCGTGCGCCAGGGACCAGGTCCGCGCGAGCAGGTCCAAGCACTCCGCATCCGAGCGCCCCCGCGCTTCGGCCCAAGACCGGCAGGACTTGCGGAACAGTTCAAACGGCGGATAGTTCTCCTCTGTGTCCTCCATCGTAAGCTGGAGCTTGACCGGACTGTTCCGGTAAAGGGAGCTGAAGTAGGTAGGATGCTCCAGGTAAAAGCGCACATACGCCCGGGACAATTCCCGCAGGGTGCCCGGCGAGGCGGGCTCCTGATCCTTTACCGCGTCCTCCAGATACGCTGTCAGCAGTTCCGTCACATACATCCGGCAGGTGTCAATCAACTGCTCTTTGCTCTCGAAATGCCGGTAGACCGCGTTGTGGCTGACCCCGCACTGTTTGGCTGCACCGCGCAGGGTAAGCTGTTCAAACCCGTTTTCTGAGATGATCTGGATCGCGTGCTCGATCAGGTCATGCCTGAGATCGCCGTGATGATACCGGTCCTTCATCGCCTACACCTTCCTCGGCATGGATTATATCACCCGATGTTGCCACTGTCAACATTCGACGGTACAGTACCTCTCCCGATTTGCAAGCAGTGCAGGTTTCCTGTTGGGACCTGAGCGGGATGGGTACATTGCAATGTCGTGATTGTCTTAATAGACGCAATACCAGTCGTGCTTCTCGTTCCTGTTCAGCGCGGCAATTTTACCCATCTCGTCCTCGCTTAAGGAGAAATCAAAGATGGAGATATTCTCCCGGATGCGCTCCACCACCGGGGTGTCCTGGTAGTAGGGGTGGATCTCGTTCTGAACCAGCACCGGCTTCCGATCTACCTGGGGAAGGAAGGTATCGTGCTGCCATGTTCCGAAAAGAAAGACACAACATAAGTCGTGTCTTTCTTTTTGGGTTCCGGCGGCCAGAGGCCCGTCTCTCCCGCCGGTCAGCATGGAGAAGGAGAAAGCCGGTTCAGAATCATACCGATGTCCCCCGTGATGGAGACAGAGCGGCCCTGGAGTTCTTTTGGGACATAGGACTCCTCCAGGTTGATGCAGGCGTAGACGGCGTTTTTGTTCTCGTGGGTCATCTTCCAAAAGGGATACTTGATGATGACCGGGGTGTTTCCCCCCACCCCCAGTTCCAAAAACAGCACCTGCGCCCCCTTATGCCGGAGGAGGAAATCCTGATAGCGCTGGGCAGCGGCATACCACCCGGCGTCCTGGACAAAGGTGTCGTCGCACCGGAGGTTCATGGTCATGGGGCGGCCGCACTTGGGGCAGTACGGCACCAGCTCAGAGGGGACCCGCAGATCCTTCTGCTCTGCGAACATTCTGCGGACGATCTCCTCGTTGTCATAGGTTTTCGGATGGCAGGGCTTGGAGCACTGCCACAGGCCGTAGTCTCCCTGGGTGTAAAAGAGCCGCTTTTTATCAAAGCCAGCCAGCTGGAATTGATGGTCCACATTGGTCGTGAGCACAAAGTAATCTTTGTCCTGAATCAGGCGCAGAAGGTCATTATATACAGGCTTTGGCGCCCTCTCATACCGGTTCACCATGATATGCCGGCTCCACCAGGCCCAGTGTTCTTCCAGACTGTCAAAAGGATAGAAACCGCCGGAATACATATCTCGGATACCGTACTTGGCCTGGAAGTCACCGAAGTACCGCTCAAACCGCTCCCCCGAGTAGGTCAGCCCTGCGGATGCGGACAGGCCCGAGCCCGCCCCGATCACTACTGCGTCCGCATTGGCCAGCGCCTCGCTCAGCTGTTCAATGGGATTGGAGGAGGTCG
>CALWWF010000200.1 GCA_944385165.1 uncultured Oscillospiraceae bacterium | reverse complement strand
TCCAGGGTGTGGAGAAGAAACTCTCCCAGTCCGATTGGGCCCAGGCAGAGGTTCCCGGCAACCCCTCCCCCGCCCCCAAGCCGGCGGTGCCGGTGAAGAAGGACCGGGACTGGGACATCTGCCTGGGCTGCGGCTTCTGCGCCAAGGTGTGCCCCACCGGGGCCATGGACCCCAAGACCCTCCTGTGGTCCACGGACACCTGCATCAGCTGCATGGCCTGCGTGGCCCACTGTCCGGTGGGAGCCCTGGGCTTCAACTCCTCCGCCCTGGCCAGCCGCCTTACAGAGCTCTACTCCGCCCGCCGGCCGGTGGAGACCTTCCTGTAAGTCACTGCGTCTGACCTCTACGCCGGCGGCCTCCCTCAAAGAAGTCCGGGTCGGACGCGGGACCCGGAGAAGCGCTTTCCGCTTTTTCGGCGTCCTGCTGCGCAGGACAGCGCTCCTCCCCATCTCTTACCGGGAGCAGCTCCAGCAGCTGACAGAATAGGGCAGCGGCCTGCTTCCGCTTGCTGGGGGGCAGGGGCTGGAACAAGTCCAGCGTCTCCAGGATCAGGGTGGAGCAGACCAAGTCGGTCTTGGGATACTGCTCCGAGAGCAGCTCGACGGGGGAGATCTCCAGGTGCTTGGCAATCAGCTCCACGGTATCCAGGGTCAAATTACTCTTATGGCGGAAAATGTTCTGCACCGTGGTATGACCGACGCCCAGTTCGCTGGAAAATTCCTCCAAGTTCTGCCGCCGCATGGCATAGATGAGGCGGAGGTTTCGGGCGAGCGTCTGATTCAAAGAGTGGCCGCTTGGTTCGGTCATACGCGATCACGTTCCTTTCTCTCTTGTGTGAAAGCATCTATATTCAGAATAGGGAAAAACCGCGAATTTTGCAAGGCCAGCATATTGGAATTTCCGCCACTTAATTGGCGAAGGCCCCAATGCGCCGGCGGAAAGGAGAATTTCTATGGACCCTATCTACTATACCGTGACCGCCATTCAGGGGGACTACGCCGACCTGATCTCTGACCAGGGGCAGCCCCACTCCATCACCATGTTCCTCCTCCCAGAGGGCACCACGGTGGGCAGCCGCCTGAAACTGGAAAATTTCCTCTGGTCGCTGGAGGTGTGACTTACAAAAAATCCCCGGCCAAGTGGCCGGGGATTTTTTGCAAACGGGATCACTTTTTGTTGCTCCGGCGCCAGATGCCCATTTTCTCCGCATCGGCGATGAGCTCCTCCCGAAAGTCCGGGTGGGCGATGGAGATCAGAGCTTCCGCCCGCTCCCAGGTGGACAGGCCCTTCAGGTTGACCATACCGTACTCGGTGACGATGTAGTGCACACAGGACCGGGGGTCGGTGCAGATGGAGCCGTTGGTCAAAGTGGGGACGATGCGGCTCTTCACGGTGCCGTCCTTGCCGGTGACGGTGGAGGACAGGCAGATAAAGCTCTTGCCGCCCTTGGACAGGTAGGCGCCCATGACAAAGTCCAGCTGGCCGCCGGTGCCGGAGATGTGCTTGAGACCGGCGGACTCGGCGTTCACCTGGCCGAACAGGTCCAGGTCCACTGCGTTATTGATGGAGATAAAGTTGTCGATTTGGGCGATGACCCGCACATCGTTGGTGTAATCCACCGGGGCGGCCATCACGTCCGGGTTGCGGTTGACGTAGTCGTAGAGCTTCTGGGTGCCGGCGGCAAAGGCGTACACCTGGCGGCCCTTATCCAGGGCCTTATGCCGGCCGGTGATCTTGCCTGCGGCGGCAATGTCCACAAAGCCGTCCACATACATCTCGGTGTGTACAGACAGGTCCTTCAGATCAGACTGGGCGATCATGGCGCCGATGGTATTGGGCATGCCGCCGATGCCCAGCTGCAGGCAGGCGCCGTTGGGGATCTCGGGCACCACCAGGTTGGCCACGGCCCGGTCCACGTCGGTGGGCTCGCCGCCCCCGCCCAGCTGGGCCACAGGGGGATTGTCCCCCTCCACCACGAAGTCCACGTCCTGGATGTTGATTTCGGTGCCGGTGAGGCCGTAGACCCAGGGCATGTTCTGGTTGACCTCCACGATGATGCACTTGGCCCGGGCCATCATATCCGCCAGATGGGAGGCGGCCAGGCCGAAGTTGAAGTTGCCGTGGGCGTCCATGGGGGAGACCTGGAGCATCACCACATCTACCGGGTCCAGATTCTCCCGGTAGAAGCGGGGCAGCTCGGAGTAGCGCATGGGGCTGAAGTAACCCATGCCCTTCTTCATGATCTTGCGGTCGATGCCGCTGCAGTGCCAGGAGTGCCAGGTGAAGTGCTCCCCGGCATCCTCGGCCTTGGCGATCTCCGGCATCCACATGGTGACGCCGCCCCGGACCTTCACGTCGGTGAGCTCGTCCTTCCGGGCGGCCAGGGCCTTATCCAGGGCCACCGGGTGGTTGGTGCACCAGGTGTAGTCCACCCAGTCGCCGGACTTGACCACCTTCACCGCTTCCTCCGGGGTGGTCAGCTTCTGCTGATACATTGCCTGATAATCCATCGTTCATACCCTCCGTCTATCAAAAATTAGAAATTGTTTTGCAACGGTATCAATCGTCCAGATAAAAGGGCTTCATCAAGCTGTGCTGCTCGGTGGAGTCTTTGCTGTGGTCGGACTTCATGGGCTCCATGGGCCGCCGGGGGCCACCCCGGCTCTTTCGTTTCCGGCTGTGGGAGGCGGAAAGGGTATGGCTCTTGGCGCTCTCCCCCCGGAGCTTCTTCTCACTGCCGCTCCGGCTTCTGTTCTCCCCGCTCTTTCCTCCGGCGGACCCGTGGGAGGGCTGGGCCTCTCCCCCAGCGTGTCCCCCCTTGCGGCGGTTTCTGGGGGCCGAGCGGCGGGAGGCGCTCCCCTCCCGGGCCAACACGCTCTTCCGAGGGGCCAGCAGCCGGGCGGTGGCGTCCATCACATGGTCCCCAGCCAGGGGGTCCGGCCGGTCAAAGTCGGTGCGAGGCACGGCATTTCCAGTGTTCAGACGGAAACCGGGACGGGTCAGCTTGTTCCGGCGCTCCTCCTGGACCTGGGGCTCCCGAGCCTGCGCCTGCTCTTCCTGCATCTCCGGTGCAAAGGCCTCCCCCTCCGCCGGTCCGCCCTTCTTCCGGCGGCGGCGTCTCTTTTTCGTCTCCTCATTGGGAGCGTTCTCCCCGGTCACTGCGGCGGCCACGGCGGAGACCGCCGAGCGCACCGCCTCCCCCGCCTTCCTCTTCCGCTCCTGGGCAGCCGCCTTGTTGGCGGCGTCCTGGGCACGGCGGCGCTCCTTGGCGGCGGCCCGGGCCTCCGCATCCTCCGGGTTGACGGTCCGCCCGTTTTTATCCTTCTTGGGGGCCTCCAGCACCACCATGGGGTAGGGATGGACCTCCACCACCGGCACTGAACGGCCCAGCAGCTTTTCAATGTCCTTCAACAGGGGCTTTTCACCAAAATCACAGAAGGAGACCGCCGTCCCCTCCCGCCCCGCCCGGCCGGTGCGGCCGATGCGGTGGACGTAGGTCTCTGGCACCTCGGGGAGATTATAGTTGAACACATGGGAGAGCTCCTCGATGTCCAGCCCCCGGGCGGCGATGTCGGTGGCCACCAGGCACTGCACCCGTCCGGCCTTAAAGTCCGCCAGGGCCTGCTGCCGGGCAGTCTGGCTCTTGTTGCCGTGGATGGCGGCGGCAGTGATCCCCGCCTTCTCCAGGTCCCGGGCCACCTTGTTGGCCCCGTGCTTGGTGCGGGTGAACACCAGGGCGTTTTTCACGCTCAGCTGCCGGATCAGATGGGCAAGCAGCTTGGTTTTATTGTTCTTGTCCACAAAGTAGACAGACTGGTCAATGGCCTCCACCGGGGAGGACACCGGGTCCACAGCCACCCGGACGGGGTCGTGGAGCAGGGAGTCCACCAGCTCGGCAATCTCCGGGGGCATGGTGGCGGAGAAGAGCATGGTCTGCTTTTTCTTAGGCAGCCACTTCAGGATCTTCTTCACGTCGTGGATAAAGCCCATGTCCAGCATCCGGTCGGCCTCGTCCAGCACGAAGATCTCCAGCTTATCCAGCTGTACAAACCCCTGCTGATACAGGTCCATCAGCCGGCCCGGCGTGGCCACCAGAATGTCCACGCCCCGGCCCAGGGCCTCCACCTGGGGGTTTTGCCCCACGCCGCCGAAGATGACGGCGGACCGCAGGGGCAGGTGTTTGCCGTAGGCGGAAAAGCTCTCGCCGATCTGGATGGCCAGCTCCCGGGTGGGGGTCAGGATCAGGGCCCGGAGGGCGTGAGCCTCCCGGCGGGAGGAATTGAGCCGCTGTAAAATGGGGGCGGCGAAGGCACAGGTCTTCCCGGTCCCGGTCTGGGCACAGCCCAGCACATCCCGCCCCGCCAGGGCAGGGGGAATGGCCTGCTCCTGGATGGGAGAGGGGGACTCATACCCCTGCTCCTTCAGAGCAGTCAAAATTGGGGCGCACAGCCCCAGCGCTTGAAATGTCATGTCGGTCTTCCTTTTTCTCATTCAGCCGCCTGGGCCTCTTCGCCCTGGGGCTGGCCCACGGTTCCCTGTGGGCTGGGGTCGCGCCGAAGCAGTCCGGGAGACAATTTCTCCAGACAGTCCAGCACCAGAGAGACGGTTTGGGCCAGGGTCTGGCCCGGGAGGGCGTCCACAACCGCGTCGGCGTACCGCTCGTACAGCGGGGCCCGGAGGGCCAGAATGTCCTCCAGGGTCTGCCCCGGCTCCAGGGCGCTGCCCCGGGAGCCCAGGTTGTGGATGCGCGCCTTCAGCTCTTCCAGGGGCACCCGCAGGTACACCACCGGCCCCATGGCCTTCAAGTGGGCGATGGCCCCCTCCCGGCAGACCACGCTGCCCCCGGGGGCGATGACGTGCCTGTCACACCGGACCGAGCACACCGCCCGCTCCTCCGCGTCCAGGAAATAGGGTACGCCCCGGGCGTCCAAAATATCCTGAAGGAGCGCCCCTTCCTGCTGCTGAATGACCAGGTCGGTATCCAAAAAGCCATAGCCCAGCGCTTTCGCCGCCAGGACCCCCACCGTGCTTTTCCCCGAGCCCGGCATTCCGATCAGCGTGACGTTGCCCACAGTCCCAATCCTCTCTTGTGAAATTCATAACGAGGTAAAGTATAGCATATTTTGGGGGAAAAAGAAAGAGGAAAACAGCAAACTCCCCCGGCGGGGAGTTGATTCCCGCTGTGGTGGAGTGTATCATAGAGGCAGAGCGGCACCCATTCCGGCATCCGCGGGCCAATGCCCCCGCCCGGAGCCGCACTTGATTGGAGGAATGTACCATGCGGAAAAATTTCGGCGCAAAGCCCTGGAGCTACCCCCAGCCGGTGCTGATCCTGGCCACCTACGGGGAGGACGGCGTTCCCGACGCCATGAACGCCGCCTGGGGCGGCATCAGCGAGGCCAACCAGATCTCCATGTGCATCAGCGAGGGCCACAAGACCACTCAGAACATTCTGGCCCGGAAGGCCTTCACCGTGAGCATGGCCACCGCCGCCCAAGTGGTGGCCTGCGACTATGTGGGGGTAGCCTCCGGCAACGAGGTGTCCAACAAGCTGGAGAAGGCGGGCTTTCACACCACCCCCTCCCAGTTTGTGGACGCGCCCCTCATCGACGAGCTGCCCATGGCCCTGGAGTGCAAACTGGTGAGCTACGACCCGGAGAGCTGCCGCCTGGTGGGGGAGATCGTCAATGTCACCGCCGACGAGAGTGTGCTGGACGGCGACGGCAAGATCGACCCGGACAAGCTGGAGCCCATTACCTTCGACCCCATCCACGCCGCCTACCGCAAACTGGGCGAGAAGGTGGGCAACGCCTTTCAGGACGGTAAAAGGCTGATCTGAGCTCCCCATGAACGCAAAAATGAGCGGTCCCGCAGGGTGCGGGACCGCTCATTTTGCATTCTCCCAGTCAAAACAGCGTCTTTTCGTTGGCCGAAAACAGGTTGTCGTTGATCTCTGCCAGGGGGGTGTGGTGGACGATCCCGTGGCAGATGATGGCGTCCCGCCTGTGCCGGGGATACAGGTAGCCATACGCCGCCTGCCGCAGGATCTGCTGGGTCTGCTCCAGGTCCGCCCCCATGCTGATGCACAGGCACAGCAGCCTGTCCCGGGAGGGCATCCGCCGCCCGGAAAACACTTGGTGTAGGTACACCTCGCTCATCCCCGCCTGCCGGGCAAGGGCCGCTTTGCTCATCTTGGTGTTGTGGTACATCTCATTGAGCGTCTGGGCGATGCCCTGCTCGGAAAAAGCCTCCTGATTTTGGACCAGGTAGGATTCCAAATTGGCCTCCTGCATCAAGCCGCACTTCAAATCGTTGGTGCTGGCCTCTTTCCCCTGATTCAAAATTTCTTTTCTGTCCATTGCGCTCACACCCCCTTTACTTCCAAGTTTTCTTCGTTTATACTTAGTTTAACGCATTTTTGCATATAAAACAATATGCTGGCTGCATCGTGTTTTGGAGGTGGTTCCAATTTATACTTGGCTGTTGTCCGTGCTGGAGCAGGAATTTCGCCTGATCCGCCGGATGAAGGAGAGCCCCCGGGGCACCGTGGACCTAATCATCCATCCGGCCACCGGCCTTCGCTTCGTGCTGCGGCACTTTCACGGGAACGCCGCGGTTTATCAGAAACTTCTGCACTACTCCTGCCCCAACCTCCCCACCACCCTGGAGGTAGCCTCCCAGGGGGAGAGGAACCTGGTTCTGGAGGAATATATCCAAGGGGACACCCTGGATTATCTTTTAAAGGGCGCACAGTTCCCCCCGGAGCGGGTCCGGGACATCACCACCCAGGTGTGCAAGGCCCTGTGGGTGCTCCACTCCATGGGGGCGGTCCACCGGGACGTGAAACCGGAGAACATCATCCTGCGGGGGAACGAAGCGGTGCTCATCGACTTTGACGCCGCCCGGCTGTATAACCCCGACGGGGACGGGGACACCCAGATCCTGGGCACCACGGGCTTCGCCGCCCCGGAGCAGTACGGCCTGTCCCAGACCGACCAGCGGACAGACATCTACGCAGTGGGCATTTTGATGAACATCATGCTCACCGGGCAGCACCCCTCCAAACAGCTGGCCAAGGGGCGGCTGGGCCGGGTGGTGGCCCGGTGTACCCAGGTGGCCCCCAACAAGCGCTACCCCAACGTATTGCGTCTGATGGAGGCCTTATGAGATGAACGAATCCAACTGTAAGCCCTGCCCCCACTGTGGGAAACCCTTGCCTGCCGAGGCGTCTTTCTGCCCCTACTGTGCCTCCATCCTCAACCCCCGCAAGAAGCTCTCTCCTCCAGCGTTAAGTTGGAGGAGGACCCTGCGCAGGACCCTGCCGGTTTTGCTGCTCCTTGTGCTGCTGGCGGGGGGAGGTATCGCCTGGTACCTGTCCAACCGTCCCCAGGTGTACGACGACAACGGCGCCGGAGAGGTACTCTACACCGACGAGGACGGCACCTATCAGATCCTTCTGGGCTGGCGGGATTCCCCCTATTCCCCCGCCCCCGTCATCACCCAGGAGGCGGAACTGGACGGGGAGTATACCTTCCCCGTATGCCTGTTCATCCACCACAAGGACACCGGAGTGAACGCAAGCGGTGTCTTTTTGCAGAAGGTGGACTCAGTCACCGCAGAGTTTGACACCCCGGACGACCCCTCTGGCTACATGACCTACGATCCGCCGGCCTACGACGACTTCGCCCCCGACGCCGCCCTCACCAGCTTCACCCACTTCCTGGGCCGGGAAAACTCCGCCCGGGGCACCTGGACCATCACCATGGACAACGGGGATATGATCTATCTCCACCAGACCTTGAACGTGGACCTGATCGAGACCCACGACTTCTACCCGGAGGACGTGCCCCTGGACACCATCCAGGACCTGCAGGCCTTTGTGGACAGCGTAGGGGACCAAGTGGGGAACAGCGATGTGGTGAACATCCACCTGCCCGCCGTCACCTATGAGGGAAGCCTGTCCATCACCGGGCATCCGGTGAACCTCTACGGCAACACCGAGGGGGAGGGCCGCACGGTCTTTACCGGCACCGTCCAGATGAACCCGGGGGGCGCCAACTGGGTCTCCTACCTCTATGATATTGACTTTGCGGGCAGCGGAGAGGGCGTAGGGGTTTCCGCCGCCCGGCGGACCTGGGCCGTGGGCTGCCGCTTTACCGGGTGGCGCACCGCCCTGCTGTGCCACGGCACCGGGGCCAACGGGGGCATCGCCTACACCAGCTGCGTCTTTGAGGACAACGACGTGGCCGTCCACTACAACACCAACCAGGTCAGTTTCTTCAACTCCACCTCCCCGGACAACCAGTTCTTCCGCAACGGCACAGCCATCTTGATCGAGGGGGAGCCCACGGAGGACAGCCTGGAGCTGCCGGGCTGCCAGTTCCAGGGCAACGGAACCGACATCGACAACCGAAGCGGTCAGCCCCTGGACATCTCCCAGGCAGTCTTTTCATGATCCCCACAGCTTGCTCCCCACAGCCCCTGCCCAGCAAAGGCTGTGGGGGGATCTGATCTCATGCGGGGCGGGCAGCGCCCTCTCGAGCTCCCCGCCTATTTTGCAGCAAAATTCCATTTTTCAGAGGTTTTCCGATAAAAGCTGCGGCCCGAGACGCGAAAGGCGTCTCGGGCCGCTTTTTGCGGTCAAGCCAGCTTCTCCTCCCGCTCTTTGCCGCGGAGGAGCAGGAAAAATACCGCCAGCAGGGGCAGGCAGGCGGCCAGCACCGTCCGCTGCGCCAGGAGGGGGGTCAGCAGGCCGCTGACCACCGCGCCCAGGATAAAGCAGCCGATGAGGCCATAGTACACCCGGATCTTGGGGGGCGCTTTGGGCTCCCGGCGGGAGAGCCAGTGGAACAGGTTCTCCGTGCCGCTGCGCAGGTTGCCGGTACACATGGTGGTGACGCAGCCGTACCCCTGGATGTTCCGGAAGGACTCCACCTGGAGGGCGCTGGTGAAGGAGATGATGATGTTGGCCAGGGGGTCCAGCCTCCCCATAGGGAGGAAGGAGACCACCACAATGGCGGCGCACTCCGCCAGCAGCAGGGGCAGCCGCCAGTGGAGGCGGACCAGGCCGGCGCTGCCGTCCAAGCGGCGGCGGACCCACTCGGCGGCCAGGATGCCCACCGTGAAGGCCAGCACCGGGAGGAGATAGTGGAGGGCCCCGCCCCAGTTCCGCTGGGCCAGGTTGATCCCCAGCAGGACGATGTTTCCCGTCTCCGCTGTGGAGAACACCTCTCCCCGGTTTAAGTAGCTGTAGGCGTCCAGCAGGCCGCCGGTGAGGGCCAGAAGGAACCCCACCGGCAGGGATTCCGAAGGCTGAAATTGTTTCATAGGGAAACCTCCCAAGGGTTCGTGACGTTTCCGTTCCAGGATACCACAAGTTCCGGCCCGGCGCAACGCGGAATCCTCCCCAGGCCCGCAAAAACCGCGCCTCCGAGAACTCTCGGAGGCGCGGCTAAGACCGTCGAAAAAGTGGCAACGCCACTTTTTCGAGAAAGGCTGCACGAAATTTTGCCCTCGATTTCTTACGAAATTGTCGGACAAAATTTCGTGAGAAGTGTCATTTCCGAGGCACATGTCCTCGGAAATGACGGGATTTTATTTTATTCCGCCGTCTGCGGACGGCGGAACTCCTTGCAGGAGGGCTTTTTTGACACGCTGAGCCGCGTCTCCGAGAGTTCTCGGAGACGCGGCTATATTGGGTCATTTCAAAGCCCAGGGCAGGAACTTACTCCTCCACCTTGGGACCGGCGGCCACCAGGGCCTTGCCAGCATCGTTGGTGGTATACTTGGCAAAGTTCTTGACGAAACGGGAGGCCAGATCCTTGGCCTTGGCGTCCCACTCCGCGGCGTCGGCATAGGTGTCGCGGGGGTCCAGGATGCCGGAGTCCACGCCGGGCAGCGCGGTGGGAACCTCGAAGTTGAAGTAGGGGATGGTCTTGGTCTCAGCCTTCAGGATGGAACCGTCCAGAATGGCGTCGATGATGCCGCGGGTGTCCTTGATAGAGATCCGCTTGCCGGTGCCGTTCCAGCCAGTGTTCACCAGATAGGCCTTGGCGCCGGACTTCTCCATCTTCTTCACCAGCTCCTCGCCGTACTTGGTGGGGTGCAGCTCCAGGAAGGCCTGGCCGAAGCAGGCGGAGAAGGTGGGGGTGGGTTCGGTGATGCCGCGCTCGGTGCCGGCCAGCTTGGAGGTGAAGCCGGACAGGAAGTAATACTGGGTCTGCTCCGGGGTCAGGATGGACACGGGGGGCAGCACGCCGAAGGCGTCGGCGGACAGGAAGA
>CALWWF010000199.1 GCA_944385165.1 uncultured Oscillospiraceae bacterium | reverse complement strand
GGACTTTTTCTCCCTGGGCACCAACGACCTGGCCCAGTATACCCTGGCCATCGACCGGCAGAACCCTAAGCTGGACCCCTTTTACGACCCCCACCACCCCGCCGTGCTGCGGATGATCCGAATGACCATTGAGGCGGGCCACCGCCACGGCTGCTGGGTGGGCATCTGCGGGGAGTTGGGGGCGGATATGGCCCTCACCGAGCTGTTTTTGCGCATGGGAGTGGACGAGCTGTCCGTGTCCCCCGCGTCCATCCTCCCCCTGCGGCGGCGCATCCGGGCGCTGGATCTGAGATTGCCCCCCAACCGGGGAGCACTGTAAGATCCTGTTTCCTCCCGTCAGACTACCTTCTCCGCCGGGGCGGCCGGGGCTGGGGCTCCTGCTCCACCAGGATGATGTCCTCTCCAAAGCGGCGCACCGCGCTCCAGGGGATATACCGGTCCGCCTCCCGGCCCAGCAGGCCGAACAGCCGCCGGCGGCCGGGTACCACCAGGGCGCGGACCTGGCCGCTCTCCAGGTCCACCTCCATATCCTCCACATATCCAAACCGGCTCCCGTCCCCCAGGCCGATCACCTCTTTCAAGCGCAGCTCCGCAAGACTCGACTCCATGATGCGGCCCCCTTTCGATAGCTGTTCTTAAAGGTATGCGAAGGAGAGGACGTCCTATGAGGACAAAAAACTCCCCCGCGCATCCGCGCGGGGGAGACTGTGTTTTTTGGGGGATTACAGCACTTTGCTGAGGAACAGCTGGGTGCGCTCGTGCTGGGGATTGGCGAAGAACTCCTTGGGGGAGTTCTGCTCCAGAATGTGGCCGCCGTCCATAAAGAGGACCCGGCTGCCCACCTCACGGGCAAAGCCCATCTCGTGGGTGACCACCACCATGGTCATGCCCTCCTGGGCCAGCTCCTTCATCACGTCCAGCACCTCGCCTACCATTTCCGGGTCCAGGGCGGAGGTGGGCTCGTCGAAGAGCATCACCTTGGGCCGCATGGCCAGGGCGCGAACGATGGCGATGCGCTGTTTCTGCCCGCCGGAGAGCTGGGCGGGATAGGCGTCCGCCTTGTCCTCCAGCCCCACCCGCTTGAGCAGGGCGGTGGCGGTGTCGTCTGCCTCCGCCTGGCTCATGAGCTTGGTGCGCACGGGGGCCAGGGTGATATTCCGGCGGATGGTCATGTTGGGGAAGAGATTGAAGTGCTGGAACACCATGCCCATCTGCTGGCGGATCTTGTCGATGTTCACTTTGGGGTCGGTGATCTCGGTCCCCTCGAAGGTGATGGAGCCGGAGGTGGGGGTCTCCAGCAGGTTCAGGCATCGGAGAAAGGTGGACTTGCCGGAGCCGGAGGGCCCGATGATGACCACCTTTTCCCCGGGATAGATGTGCTCGGAGATGTCGTCCAGCACCAGGTGGTCGCCGAAGGATTTGCTCAGATGTTTAACGTCGATCACTTTGACGCAGCCTCCTTTCCAGCTTGCCCTGGAGCCAGGTGAAGATCAGCACCAGGATCAGATACATCACCGCGGTGATGAGATAGGGATACATGGTCTCGTAGGTGCGGGTGATGACCGCCTGGGCGAAGTAGACGATCTCCTTGCCTCCGATGACCGAGATGAGGGAGGTGTCCTTGAGCAGAGTGATGAACTCGTTGCCCAGGGAGGGAAGGATCGCCTTAAAGGCCTGAGGGATCACGATAAAGCGCATGGTGTCAAAGTAACCCAGGCCAAGAGACCGGCCCGCCTCGTTCTGACCGGGGTCCAGGCTCATCAGACCGCCCCGGATAATCTCCGCCACATAGGCGCCGGAGTTGATGCCCAGGGACAGGGCGCCGATCATGGTCTTGTTCCGGTTGCTGGCGAAGATGACCAGGCCGACGATCAGAAGCTGGACCATCATGGGGGTGCCCCGGATGATGGTCACATAGACCTTGCAGAAAAAGTTGACCACCCCAAGGAAGGGGTTGCGGTTTCCCAGTCTCTGCTGGTCGTGGGCGGTGCGGATCAAGGCCACTACCACGCCCAGGACCACACCGATGATCAGGGCCATCACGGTCACCTGAATGGTGGTGGCCAAGCCCTCAAAATACTGCTTCCAGCGGTCGGCCTCAAACCAGGCCCGGTAGAACTTCATGTAGGCGTCCTGCCAGAAGCCGGGGTTCTCCAGGGCGCTGAAGGTCTCGTAGAGCTGCGTAAAATCCATATTGCGCAATTCCCCCTCTTTATCTGTGGTGAACAGGGCAAAAGGAGCGGCTCAAGCCGCTCCTTTTGCGGAAGATTCCGTCAGTGCTCAGTCTGCGGTGATATACTTGTCAATGATGGTCTGGACCGTGCCGTCATCCATCAACTCGTTCAGAGCGGTGTTGATGGCGGTACGCAGGGCCTCGTTGCCCTCGTCCACGGCGGCGCAGTACTGCTCCTCCACCCAAGCGCCGTCCAGAATGGTCAGTCCGGCGTCGGCGTTGGCGGCCACATACTCCTCAGCGGGGGCCTGGTCGATGATCACCGCGTCGATGGTGCCGTTGATCAGCTCCTGCACGGCGGTGGCGCCGTTGTCATAGGCGATCACATGGTCCTCGCCATAGCCGCCGTTCTCCGGCGTGTCGGAGGCGTAGAGGTAACCGGTGGTGCCACGCTGGGTGCCGATCATGTAGTCGCCCAGGTTGTCCAGGGTCACATCGGAGCCCTCCTTGACGATGACCACCTGCACGCCGGTGGCGTAGCTGTCGGAGAAGTCCATGACTTCATCCCGGGCTTCGCTGTAGGACAGGCCGGCCAGCATCACGTCGGCGGCGTTATTCTGCACCGCCAGCAGGGCGGAGTCGAACTCCATGTCGTCGATGACCAGTTCCAGGCCCAGCTTGTCGGCGATGGCGGAGGCGATCTCCACGTCGATGCCCTCATAGCCGGTGCCGTTGAAGCCCTCGCCGTCAGAGACCATCTCATAGGGAGGGAACTGGGCGTTGGTGGACATAATCAGCTTGCCCTCTTCCACCAGGGAGGAGGCGAAGTCGCCGTAGTCGCCGCCGGTGGTGCTGGCGTCCACGGAGGTGGAGGCGCCGCTCTGGGAAGTGGAGCTCTCGTCCGCAGTGGAGCCGGAGGAGCTGGAATCGCCGCCGCAGGCGGCCAGGGACAGGGCCATGGTCAGGGACAGGCCCAGCGCAAGAAGTTTCTTGTTCATTTGGTTCATTCTCCTTTTCAATTGGAACCGGCGAGCCGGTCCAAACAGGTTAGTATGAGTATACTCCCAAAAAATATGCATCGTCAATAGATAAGTATGCAAAATCTCGCCGCCACAGCATCTTTTTTTGGCGTAATTGACAGCCCTTGGAATTTGTCAGGGGAACCGGGGAAGATTTTCGCGCACCCGGGCGTTTTTCTCAAGAGGACGGAGGGATGCGCCGCGACCTGCCGGGCGCTCTACATGGGACGGCATCGGGATGAAATGAATAAAATTTGCCATTTCGATGAATAAGATGAAAGAGACGAGCCCCTTTGCCCCTGGAACTTTTGGAGGCGAATCTGGCCTGCGGACAGGGAAAACAGGGAAACGGGAATGGAACCGGAGGGGATTTTTTTCGTCTGCTTCTGTGGGAAGGGTTAAATTTAAGGAAAATTTTATTGAAAATTTTGAAAAAAGCAGTATGCTAAGGAAGAATGGATCACAGGAGGAGACATAAGTGAGACGGCTGTTATTTGTCGATTGGGTTCTGCGGCGGCTGGCGGAGTTTTGGGACCGGCCGGGACCGGGGCTGTCCCGGCTGGTATTTCTGCTGGGGCCGTGGGCGGCCTTTTGGATGGTGGAGATTTTAAACGAGAACGACGTATTCTCCGACCTCTATGCCTGGCAGGTGCTGATGAACCTGATCTGGTACTACATCTGGTTTGCCCTGTGCCGCCTGGTGCTGGGACGGCTGAGGCGGGCGGCGGCCCTGGCGGCGGCCGTGAGTTTTCTGGTGGGGCTGGTGAACCACTATGTGCTCCGCTTCCGGGGGCGGATCTTATTCCCCGCCGATCTCACCGCCTGGAAGACGGCGGCCAATGTGGCCGACGCCTTTGACTTCTCCATGGACCTGGCCATGCGGGAGGCGTCCATCCTTCTGGTGGCCTATCTGTTCCTGGTGTGGGCCTGTCCGGCCCAGCGCCGCCGGGCCAAGCTGTCCCGGCCGGCGGCGGCGGGGCTGATGGCGGCGATGGCGGGGTACGGCTTCGTCTTTTTCTGCACCGGGGCCCTCCCGGCCCTGGGCATTTACACCCAGCAGTGGGTGACCCAGGCCAACGGGTTTCTGCTGAACTTTACGGTGGCGATGCGCTATAGCTCGGTGGACAAGCCGGAGGACTACAGCCACGAGGCGGTGCTGGAGCTGACGGAGGAGTACCCGGGCGTGGAGGGGGACCCCTCGGTGACCCAGCCCACCAACCTGATCGTCATTATGAACGAGTCCTTTGCAGACATGACGATCTTTGACACCCTGGAGCCCTCCCAGGACCCAACCCCCTTCCTCCACTCCCTGGAGGAGAACACGGTGAAGGGGTGGATGTACTCCCCGGTCACCGGCGGGGGCACCGCCAGCGTGGAGTTTGAGTACCTCACCGGATTTGCCACCATTTTCCAGCCGCCCCACACGGTGGCCTATCAGCTCTATACAGAGGAGGGGATGCCCTCCCTGGCCGCCCTGGCGGGGGTCCGGGGGTATGAGAGCACCGCCTTCCACCCCTATAAATCCTCCGGCTGGAACCGGCCCATCGTATACAGCAATATGCGCTTTGACCACCAGCTCTATGAGGAGGACGTGGAGAGCCCCTACCTCATCCGCCGGTACATATCCGACCAGTCGGACTACGAAACACTCTATGAGATCACCGACCAGGGCCGGGGGGACCGGAACTTCATCTTCAACGTGACCATGCAGAACCACAGCAGCTACGCCCAGGGGTGGAACAACCTGGAGAAGACGGTCACCCTGCCCCAGGAACTGCGCTCCGCCGACGCCACGGCGGAGCAGTACCTGTCCCTCATCAAGGCCAGCGACGACGCCCTGAAGGAGCTGATCGAACACTACAGCCAGTCGGAGGAGCCCACCATGATCGTCTTCTTCGGGGACCACCAGCCGCCGCTGAAGAACGCCTTCTATGAGCTGCTCTATGGGAAAAAGCTGTCGGAGCGCACTACGAAGGAGGTGCTCAAACAGTACGCGACCCCATTTTTTATCTGGACCAACTACGACATCCAGGAGCAGTCGGACGTGATCCTCAGCCCCAACTTCCTTGGAGTGCTCACCGCCCGGATGGCGGGGCTGCCCCTGACCGGGTATATGAACTTCCTCTCCCAGCTCTATGAGGAGCTCCCGGTCATCACCCCGGTGGGGCTGGTCACGGGGGAGGGGCGGTTCCTCACCGAAAAGGAGCTCAGCCAAGAACAGCAGGACTGGCTGATGACCTATGAGACCCTCAACTACTGCGGGATGGTGGACCTATTCGACGAGGCCCGGCCCATGTACTGCCTGGATTAAAAAATGGCCGCCCATCGGGCGGCCATTTTTTAATCCCTTACAGCTGGAAATCCTCGTTTTTTAAATTGCTGAAGTCCGCCTTTGCCGGGCGGGGCGGGACTCGCTTCAGGGGGTCGTACCGAAAGGCGCGGCAGTGGGAACCGCTGGACATGACGCCCTTCTTATCGCATACCACCTGGCCGTCCTCCAGGGGGCGGCTGCGGGCGCAGTAAGTACAGCGGGGTTCGATATGTTTCTGAAATAGGGCCATGGGGCGCTCTCCTTCTCCCAGAGGGATAAAATCGTATCTTTGGGACCGACCGCGGGGTGGCAGATCCAGTAAACCCTATTATACGCCGGGCAGCGGAGATTTTCCACTGCTTTTTTTCACCGCCCGCAGCGCCAGAAGGAAAAACAGCAGCCACAGGCACCAGGCCGACGCGAGGGAGATGGTCAGCGTGGTCTGTACGTCCAGGGCGGCTAGGGCCTCGGTCTGTTCGGCTAGATAGGCGGCCACAGGGGCTTTTAAGGGGAGGAGAGGGGCCAGCAGCGCCAGAAGGGCGGCGGACAGCCCCCCGTGGAGAAGTTTTCCCACCACATAGGTCCGCAGAGACAGTCCGCTGTCCCCCAGGAAGGCCATGACCTGGCAGTGGACCGACAGCCCCGCCCAGCCCAGCATAAAGGCCGCCATGGACAGCCGTCCGGAGAGGGAGCCGTCGGTGAGGGAGGAGACCCCGGAGGACACCTCCAGCACCCCGGTGAGCAGCCGCTGGGCCCAGGACTGGGAGAACCCAAGGGGGCCGAGCAGGGCGGAGAGCAGGCAGGAGAGGCCGGTGAGCACCCCGGTCAATTGGAGCATTCGGATGACCACCGTAAAAAACAGAATAAAGGCGCAGATGTTCAGGGTGGAGGACAGAGCTCCGGTGACGGAGTGAGTGAAGGCGGCGGGGAAGCGGACGGCCTGGAAGGAGGCGCCCTGGAGCCTGCCCCGGCGGGGCCCCTCCACCGGACGGTAGAATCGGAACAGCATCCCCACCAGGAGGGAGGCCAGGATGTGGACCAGGTAGAGGAGCAGGCCGATGGTCCCGCTGCCAAAGACCCCGGCCCCCACCACGCCCAGGATGAAAGCTGGCCCGGAGTTGTTGCAGAAGGCCAGCAGCCGCTCCGCCTCCGTCTTGGAGCACTGGCCGTTCTGGTACAGGGAGATGGCGGTGCGCGCCCCCACCGGGTAGCCGCCCACAAATCCCAGGGCCACGGCGCAGGCGCAGGCCCCGTTCACCCGGAAGAGGGGGGCCATCACCGGCTGAAACAGCCGCCCCAGATACCGGGACATCCCCAGCTCCACCACCAGGGAGGAGAGGACAAAAAAGGGAAACAGGGAGGGGATGATCACGTTCCCGCACAGTTTCAGCCCGTCCCGCATGGCGGACATGGCCTCTTTGGGCCACACCACCAGGGCCAGGGCCGCGCACAGCAGACCAAAGGCCAGCAGAAGATCCCGGTATTGTTTTCTTCCCAGCAGCCGTCCCATAGCCCGCCCTCCTCTCCGGCGAAACGCTCTTTTTGAAGATATGCAGGGGAAGCGGAAATCTTGCTTGTCCCGAAAAACAGGAAAAAAGCGGGAAAAAGGAGAAGATGACCGCTTCTATCGAAGAATTTTGCATCCTCGTATTGCGGCACCCTGCAAAATCGCGTATAATAAAAAACAGAAAGACGGCGATGCGCCCGACGGGGAGGAGGCGGAACGCAATGAACCCGCAGGATATTTTTGAGACCATCGGCAGTCAATACTACCAGTTGACCAACTCGGAAAAGAAAGTGGCGGATTATGTGCTGGCCCACCGGACGGATGCACAGTACCTGTCCATCTCTGAGCTGGCGGAGGAGTGCGAGGTGGCGGACGCCACCATTTCCCGCTTCTGCCGCCGCCTGGGAGTGGGGGGGTATAACGCCTTCAAGCTGGAGCTGGCTAAAGCCTCCATGGAAGCTCAGAGCGCCTGGCGGAAGCGGGGAGCGGCCAATCTGGAGACGGACGAGGATTTTGAAGCCATGTGCCAAAGCCGCCTGCACGAGAGCACGGCGGCTCTGGAGCAGACCGTCCAGCGCCTGGACCCGGCAGCACTGCGCCGGGCCGCGGACCTGCTGGACCAGTCCAAGCGGGTGTGCTGCATGGGGCAGGGGAGTTCCATGGTGCTGGCGGAGGAGGCCTGGAGCCTGTTTGCCACCCTATCCCCCAAATATGTGCTGGTGCCGGATTCCCACCAGCAGATGGCCGCCCTGGCCCTGATGGAGGAGGGGGATACCGCCCTCTACTTCTCCTACTCCGGCTCCACCCGGGAGCTGCTGGACGCGATCGAGGTGGCTCACCTGCGCAAAGGGAAGGTCATCCTTATCACCCGCTTTCCCAAGTCCCCCGGGGGACAGCGGGCGGACGTGGTGCTCCAGTGCGGCTCCAACGAGGGCCCTCTCCAGGCGGGCTCCGCCACCGCCCGCATCGCCCAGCTGTTTGTGCTGGACCTGCTGTATACCGAGCTGTTTCAGCGCGCCCCGGAGCAGGCGGTGGAGCGGCGGGCGCGGATCGCCGAGGCCATCGCCCGGCGGCACCTGTGAACAGACACGGAAACGAAACAAAAAAAGAAAGGACCTGACGGAGATCAACTCCATCAGGTCCTATTTTTATGGTTCACCCAAGGGCCACGTCCAAGATCATCATCAGGATGAATCCCAGGGAAAACCCAATGGTGCCCAGGTTGGAGTGGGGCTCTTCACTGGCCTCCGGGATCAGCTCCTCCACCACCACATAGAGCATAGCCCCCGCGGCGAAGGAGAGCAGATAGGGCAGGGCGGGGATGATGCGGGAGGCCAGGAGGATGGTGAGCAGGGCGCCTGCCGGTTCCACCACGCCGGAGAGCAGGCCGTACAGAAAGGCGCGGCCCCGGCTGGCCCCCTCACTTTTCAAGGGGAGGGAGATGATAGCCCCCTCTGGGAAATTCTGGATTGCAATGCCGATGGAGAGGGCAAATGCCCCGGCGAAGGTGATCTCTCCCTCTCCGGTGAGCATCCCCGCAAAGACCACCCCCACCGCCATCCCCTCCGGGATGTTGTGGAGAGTGACCGCCAGCACCAGCATGGTCCGCCGCTTCAGGTTGCTTTTCGGCCCCTCCGCCTCCTGGCTGCCCAGGTGAAGGTGGGGGACCAGGCGGTCCATGGCCAGCAAGAAGGCCATCCCCAGCAGCAGTCCCACCGCCGCCGGGAGAAAGGCCAGCCGCCCCAGCGCCCTGGCCTCGTCCATGGCCGGGATCAGCAGGGACCACACCGAGGCGGCCACCATCACGCCGGAGGCAAACCCTAAAAGGGCCTTTTGGACCAGCGGGTGAATCTGATTTTTCAGAAAAAAGACGCACCCAGACCCCAGGGCCGTCCCCACCAGAGGGAGCAGCAGCCCCAGGAGCAGCGGGTTGTCCCAGGAAACGATAGGCATGGAAATTCCTCCTTCGCCGGGGCTCCCCGAGCACATGCGGTCAGAGGAGCCCGTACTGCTCCAGCCGCAGCCGGAGCTGTTGGTTGACCAGTTTTCGGGCCATCAGCTCTTTAAACTGGACGGTTTTGTTTTTCCCCTGTCCCCGCAGTTCCTCCAGCTTTTGAGACAGCTCACTCTGCTCACACTCCAGACCGGAGAACAGGTCCTCGCATTTCCCCAGCCGCTCCAGAGCCTGGGGGAGCGTGTCCTCTTCCGCCAGGATCCAGCCGGCGCTTGTCTTTGCCGTGTAGCGCTTCATAGCCGCGACCTCCCAAAGAGATTCCATTCATTCCGCCGGCATCCTGGCGGCACAGACAAAAAACCGGGCCGCACCCGCCGGCGCGGCCCGGAAGAAGATCAGTCGGGGCTGATGGTGTAGTTGGGGGCTTCCTTGGTGATATAGATGTCGTGGGGGTGGGGTTCTCGCAGGCCCGCGGCAGTGATCTGCATGAACTGGGCCTTCTCCTGAAGCTCGTCAATGGTGTGGCAGCCGGTGTAGCCCATACCGGCCCGCAGGCCGCCCATCAGCTGATAGATGGTGTCGCTG
>CALWWF010000198.1 GCA_944385165.1 uncultured Oscillospiraceae bacterium | reverse complement strand
GCGGACAACCGCATTTCGAGTGCGGCTCGTTACGACCACTTCGATACGCTTCCATATAAAATTGTTGGGGTGATTGGGGAGAATGTCACACGATTTCGAGTCAGCCCCGTTATGACCACTTCGATACGTCTCCATGTCTTCTTTCAGGCGCACCTGATGAGTGCCTGAATAGAATATCAGATTTCCCTGCAAAAATCAAGCGGTGGCCGGAGATTTCCTCCGGCCACCGCCATTTTCTCACTTCATCTCGTGGCTGACCAGGAGGGACTGCTTGATGTCCCACAGCTTTTGGGACAGATCCACATAGTAGTTGTGGGGGTTTTCAAACCGTTTCACCTCGTCCCACAGGGAGTCCACCTGCCGCTGGCAGTAGGCCCGGCTGGCCTGAAGGTCGGGAACCTGATAGACCAGTTTTCCGCTTTGGAAAACGGGCACCATCAGTTCCTTGGCCTCGATGTCGGTATACACCTTCCGCTTCCAGGTGGCGTCCGGGTCGAACAGCTCCAAGGGCTGGGTGAAGTCGATCTCCTCATCGTGGAGGCAGATCAGGTCCGCCTCCGCCTTTCCGGTGGCCTTAGAGAAGATGCGGTAGATCTTCTTAAAATGGGGGGTGGTGATCTTGGCGGCGTTTTCGCTGATTTTGATCTTGGGGATGATATTTCCCTGCTCGTCCTCGATGGCCACCATCTTATATACCCCACCGAACACCGGCTCGCTGCGGGAGGTGATCAGCCGTTCGCCCACGCCGAAGGAGTCGATGCGGGCCCCCTGGCGCACCAGATCCCGGATGATATACTCGTCCAGGGCGTTGGAGGCGATGATCTTACACCCGGTCAGCCCCGCCTCGTCCAGCATCTCCCGGGCCTTGCGGGAGAGATAGGCCAGGTCGCCGGAGTCCAGACGGATGCCGCACTTGGTGATACCCTTGGGCTCCAGCACCTCTTTGAACACCCGGATAGCGTTGGGCACCCCGGACTTGAGCACGTTATAGGTGTCCACCAGCAAAATCGCGTTATCCGGGTACAGCTCGCAGTAGGTCTTAAAGGCCGTATACTCGTCCGGGAACATCTGCACCCAGGAGTGGGCCATGGTACCGGTGGCGGGGGAGCCATAGCGCTGGTCGGCCATGGTACAGGCAGTGGCGGAGCAGCCGGCAATGTAGCTGGCCCGGGCGCCCAACACCGCTCCGTCAGGGCCGTGGGCCCGGCGGGAGCCGAATTCCGCCACCGGGCGGCCCTCGGCGGCCCGGACGATGCGGTTGGATTTGGTGGCAATCAGGCACTGGTGGTTCAGGCACAGCAGCACGAAGGTCTCGATAAACTGGGCCTGGATGGCAGGGGCCCGGACGGTGAGGATGGGCTCGCCGGGGAAGATGGGGGTGCCCTCCGGCACGGCCCAGATGTCCCCCGTAAAGGAGAAGGTGCGCAGGTACTCTAAAAACCCCTCCGAAAAGCACCCCTTGGTCCGCAGGTACGCGATGTCCTCCTCATCGAAGTGCAGATTTTCGATATACTCCACCACCTTGGCTAGTCCTGCCGCAATGGCAAACCCCCCGTGATCGGGGACCGAGCGGTAAAATACGTCAAAGTAACAGATCCGGTCGGCCAGGCCGGTCTCAAAATATCCGTTGCCCATGGTCAGCTCATAAAAATCGCAGAGCATGGTCATATTGGTTTTGGCTTTCATCCCAGAGTTTCCTCCTCGGCAGGGGGTGACATGACACCCTCAATTTAGCCTTATTATACTCGGTCCCAACCAAAAAGGCAAGCAGAAGCGGAGGGCTTTGTTAATTTTGGGTAAAGGGGATAGTCCGGGGAAAATGGGGCATACTGAAGGGCGAACCATTCAGACGATCAGGAGGGATTTTCATGGCTGAAAAAACCGAAGCCTTTGCCCACAGCCAGACCAAGGAAAACCTGATGCGGGCCTTTGCCGGGGAGAGCCAGGCCCGCAACCGCTACACCATCGCCGCCGGTATCGCCCACAAAAGCGGCCTTGCGGTCATCCAGGGGGTCTTTCTCTTCACCGCCGACCAGGAGAAGGCCCACGCCAAGCAGTTTTACCGGCAGCTCCACGATTTTGGCGGGCAGACCATCCGGGTGGACGGCACCTACCCGGTGGACCTGTACGCCGACCTGCTGGACTACCTCCGGGCCGCCCAGCACAACGAGTACGGGGAGTGGGAGCACGACTACGCCCAGTTCGCCCGCACCGCCATGGAGGAGGGCTTCCCCCTGGTGGGCAAGCTGTTTGAGAACATCGCCGGGGTAGAGAAGCTCCACGGGGACCGGTTCGGCCGCTTCGCGGACCTGCTGGAGCAGGGCAAGCTCTTCGCCAGCGACGTGGCGGTGAGCTGGATGTGCCTCAACTGCGGCTATGTGGTGGACGCCACCGCCGCCCCGGCCCACTGCCCCGTGTGCCGCCACCCCCAGGGCTACTTCGTCCGGGTGGAGATGGCCCCCTACACCGGCAAGCTCTCATAAAACCTGTGCATCTAAAATGGGCGGGCCTGCGGCCCGCCCATTTTTATGCCTAACTCTGTTTTTCCAGCCACGCCCGGTACTCCCCCGCCGGGCGCACCCGCCCAACGGCGGACAGGGAGGCCCCGGCAAAGGGGAAGATCCGTCCCGCCAGGTCCCGCAGCTGTTCCCGGGTCACCTGGTCGTAGGCGGAGAGGATCTCCTCCGCCTCCCGCACCCGGCCGTACAGCAGGGCGGAGGTGCCCAGGTGGCTCATCCGGGCCTGGACCGACTCCAACCCCATGAGGATGTTGGCCTGAGCCTGCTCCCGGGCCCGGGAGAGCTCCTCCTGGGTGGGGCCGTGGTCCGCCAGCTTCCCCACAATGGCCCGGACCGCCTCCAGGGCCCCGTCCTCCTGTTCCTTGTTCAGGGCGGTGTAGATCCCCAAAAACCCCGTGTCCGCGTGGTCTGCCACATAGGAGTAGACGGTGTAGCACAGCCCCCGGCTCTCCCGCAGCTCCTGAAACAGCCGGGAGGAGCACCCGCCCCCTAAAATAGAACTGAGCAGGGCCGGGGCATACCGCTCCTCGTCCAGAGAGGACAGGGCGGGGAAGGCCAGGAGCAGATGGTTTTGCTCGATGGCCTTCTTCCGCACGGTGACGGCGGGGGTATAGACCGCCTCCCGGGTCTTGGGCAGGGGGCCGGCGGGGAGGGCGGAGAGCCGCTGGACCAGCTCCTCCACATGCCGCTCCTCAAAGCTGCCGGCCAGGGCGGCCACCATGGCCCCGGGGACATAGTGCTCCCTCTGCCATTGGCGCAGCCACTCCCCGGTCATCTTCTCCAATGTGGAGGCCCGGCCCAGGATGGGGCGGCCCAGGGCGCGGCCCTTGTACACCGCCATGGACAGCCGCTCGGCGCACAGGTCCTCCGGGGCGTCCTCGTACATGCCGATCTCCTCCAGGATCACCCCCCGCTCCAGCTCCACGTCCTCCTGGGCAAAGCGGGAGTCAAAGAGCATATCGCACAGCAGGTCCCCCGCCCGGTCCAGGTGCTTGTCCAGACAGCGGGCGTAGTAGCAGGTGCTCTCCTTGGTGGTGTAGGCGTTTACCTGGCCGCCGATGGCGTCCATCTCCCGGGCCAGGTCCCCGGCGGAGCGGCGGCGGGTGCCTTTGAAGGACATGTGCTCAATAAAGTGGGCGGCCCCGTTCTCCACGCTCCGCTCGTGGCGGGAGCCTGCCCCCACAAAAAACCCCAGGGCGGCGGAGCGCACGCCGGGGATCTGTTCGGTCAAAATACGCGCCCCGTTGGGCAGCGTGATGGTGCGGTACATCATTTGGTTTCCTCACTTCGATGAAATTCGCCCTTTCAGTATACCACAGCTGTCTCAGGCCGTCCACGGTACGCAGGGGCGGTTTTTTCGTAAAATTCCGGAAACCTTCCTCCCAGTGAAAAAATTTCCGATTCCTGGTATAAGCCCCCTGAAACCCGTCCACAATAGCCTGTGGAGGTGGTTTCCATGAAACGGAACCGTTTACAAAAGCTAGGCGATTTCGTGCTGGGAAAGGGCTTTTACATAGTCCTGTTCCTGTGCGTCGCCGCCATTGGAATTTCGGGCTATTACCTTGTCCGCTCCTTCACCGGGAGCGGGGAACCTGCCAGCGAGCCGGTCACGGCCAACCCGTCCATCACCCTTCCGGACAGCAGCGCGCAGCTGCCCTCACAAGATCAGCCACCGGAGGAGGACGAGGAGCCTCCCGCCAGCGCCGTCCAGGAGGACGACCCCCAGCCGGTGAAGGAGCCGGCGGCGGAGGATGAGACGGCCTCCGCCCCGGAACCGCTCCGGGAGGTGGTCTACACCTGGCCGGTAAAGGGGGAGGTCCTGCGGGACTTCTCGGTGGAGGCGCTGGCCTATGACCCCACCATGGGGGACTGGCGCACCCACAGCGGGGTGGACATCGCCGCCGAACCGGGCATCAAGGTGCTCGCCGCCGGGGAGGGGACGGTCACGGAGGTGTACACCGACGCGATGATGGGGGTCACCGTGGTGGTGGAACAGCCCGACGGGGTGACCGCCGTGTACTCCAATCTCTCTGAAGAGCTGGCGGTGGCGCCGGGGGACGCAGTGGACACTGGCGCCGTCCTGGGGACGGTGGGGAGCACCGCCATCGCCGAGAGCGGCATGGACTCCCATGTCCATCTGGAGATGCGCTCCGGCGGGGAATATGTAGACCCCCTGGCCTATCTGCCGGAGCAGGCCTGACCTGCGCCCTCCCAAAAAACGTTTTTACGGGAACAGCCGCCGCAAGGCGGCTGCTTTTTTGTCCCTGTTTCCCGCTGCTGGCGCGAAAAAGCGGTCCGGGCCGCAGGCCCAAACCGCTTTCCTGTTTTACTTACGCTTTTTGTGCTTATCAAAGAACCCCTTCAGGCCGCTCTCCTCGGGGACGTCCTCCCCCATGGCCTCGGCAAAGGCCCGCAGGGCCTCCTTCTGTTCGCCGTTGAGAGAGGTGGGGATCTGGACCCGGACGGTGACGTACTGGTCCCCCCGGCCCCGGCCCCGCAGCTCCGGGATGCCCTTCCCCCGCAGGCGGAAGGTGGTGCCGCTCTGGGTGCCGGCGGGCAGGGAGTATTTCACCTTGCCGTCGATGGTGGGGATCTCCAGTTCGGCCCCCATCACCGCCTGATAGAAGGTCACCGGGTGCTCATAGAGCACCGTGGTGCCGTCCCGGCGGAACTGGCTGCTGGGGCGGATGTGCACGGCCACGATCAGATCCCCGGCGGGGCCGCCGTTCTTGCCAGCGTTGCCCTGGCCCCGGAGGGAGACCGCCTGGCCCTCGTCGATGCCGGCGGGGATGCTCACGGTGACCCGCTTGCTCTTCTTCACGCTGCCCGTGCCGCCGCAGGACTTGCAGGGGGTGTGGATGATCTTGCCCGTCCCCCGGCAGCGGGAGCAGGGGGCGGTGCTGGAGAAGGCGAAGCCGCCGGTGCGCTGCTGCACCCGGACCACGCCGGTGCCCCGGCAGTCGGGGCAGGTCTCCGCCGTGGTGCCCGGCTCCGCGCCGGAGCCGTGGCAGGCCTCGCAGGTCTCGGTGCGGGTCAGGTTGATCTCCTTCTCACAGCCGAAGGCCGCCTCCTCAAAGGAGATGGTCAGGCTGGCCCGCAGGCTCTCCCCCTTCTGGGGGCCGCTGCGGCGGCTGGAGGAGCTCCCGCCAAACCCGCCGAAGCCCCCGCCAAAGAAGGAGCCGAAGATGTCCCCCAAATCCAGATCGCCCATGTCGAAGCCGCCAAATCCCCCGCCGGGGCCGCCGGCCCCATAGTTGGGGTCTACCCCCGCATGGCCGAACTGGTCATACCGGGCCCGCTTCTCCGAGTCGGACAGGATGCTGTAGGCCTCGTTCACCTCTTTGAACTTGGCCTCCGCCTCCTTATCCCCGGGGTTCATATCCGGGTGGTACTTCTTGGCCAGCTTTCGATAGGCCTTCTTGATCTCATCGTCCGAGGCCCCCTTGCTGACGCCCAGGACCTCGTAATAGTCTCGTTTCTGTTCTGGCATGAATCAATTCACCTCCGGTGAATTGAATGCAGAATTCAGAATGCAGAATGCAGAGTGGGGCTCTGCCGCTCCATTTCCGCACGACATGGAAGGCGAGCGAACAGCGGCCGCCATTCGCTCAGCACTTCCTGCACCCTTCCGGTGCGCGTCATTCCTGCATCCTGCATTTCTGCATTCTGCATTATTTCTTGTCGTCGTCCACAACGGTGTAGTCCGCGTCCACCACGTCGGGGCCGCCGTTGTCATTGCCGCCGGCCTGGCCGCCCATGTTGGGGCCGCCGGGCTGCTGGCCATTCTGCTGATAGAGCTTCTCGCTGACGGCGTAGAAGGCCTTGGTCAGCTCCTCGGTGGCGTTCTTGATGGCGTCGGTGTCGTTGCCCTTCAGGGTCTCCTTCAGCTTGCCCAGGGCGGACTCCACATTGCTGCGGTCGGCGGCGTCGATCTTGCCGCCCATCTCCTCCAGGGTCTTCTCGGTCTGGAACACCATCTGGTCGGCCTGGT
>CALWWF010000197.1 GCA_944385165.1 uncultured Oscillospiraceae bacterium | reverse complement strand
CCATGTTCTCAAAGGGGTCCTCCAGCTCGATCTCCTTGGCGATGGTCACGCCGTCGTTGGTGATGAGGGGAGCGCCGAACTTCTTGTCCAGCACCACGTTGCGGCCCTTGGGGCCCAGGGTGATCTTTACGGTGTCGGCCAGCTGGTCCACGCCCTTTTCCAGGGCCTTGCGGGCCTCTTCGCCGTAGCAAATGATCTTAGCCATAATTACATTGCCTCCTAAGAATTCAGAATGCAGAATGCAGAATGCAGAATGGCTCGTCAACAAAAGCCTCGCATCGTGCGCCCTGCCTGATGTTATCGAATCGGGTCGGCAGTTCTTTTACTGCCGTGAAACCTCTCTGCGGAAGGAGAATGCATTCATTCTGCATTCTTGCATTCTGCCTTCTGCATTGCAATTGTGGAATTTATTCCACAATTGCCAAGATGTCGTTCTGACGAACAATCGTCACCTCTTCGCCGTCCAGCTTCACCTGAGTGCCGGCGTACTTGCTGGTGATGACCTTGTCGCCCACCTTCACGTTCATGGTGACTTCCTTGCCGTCCACCATACCGCCGGGGCCCACGGCGATGACTTCCGCCACTTCCGGCTTCTCTTTGGCGGCTCCGGTGAGGATGATGCCGCCCTTGGTGGTCTCCTCCGCCTCAACCAGCTTGACAACAACGCGGTCCGCGAGGGGTTTGAGTTTCATAATCGGTTCCTCCTTATAGGATGATAAGAATAAACAAAATCGGGGTGTTAGCACTCTTTTGACCTAAGTGCTAACCACAGCTATCATAATACCCTTGTCACAGAAAAAAATCAACCCCCTAATGCAAAAAATTTAGGAGGCTGAGAGGATAATTTACTATTTGTTCACAAACGAAAAAGAGCAGTGCTAATTTTGACACGCTTCGGGCGGGCAGCGGACAGGGAAGATACAGCCATCCCCACTCTCCGCTTTTCACTCTCCACTCTTTCCATGCAGGTACATGAACAAATCGCACTTGAGCATCCCGTTATAGAGCTTGCGCTTCTTGTCCGCCTTTTTCCCGAAGGTGCGCTCAAACTCCGTGTGGGAGGAGAGGAGGTAGAGCTTCCACCCCTCCGGGAACTTGTCCCAGGCTTTGCCGAAGGCCCGGTAGAGCTCCTCGGCCTCTTTCCGTTCCATGATCCGCTCGCCGTAGGGGGGATTGGTGACCACCCGGCCGTACAGCCCGCCCCAGTGGAAGGTGCGGGCGTCGTCCACGTCAAAGCGCACCACGTCGTCCACCTCCGCTAGGGCGGCGTTGTGCCGGGCGAGTTCCACCGCCGTGGGGTCTAAGTCGCCGCCCCAGATCTCATACTCCCCGTGAAACTCCTTGTCCATGGCCTCCTCCGCCGCCTGGAGCCACAGCTCCTTGTCCAGCCAGCGCCACTTCTGGGCGGAGAAGGTGCGGTTCAGACCGGGGGCCCGGTTTTTGGCGATGAGGGCGGCCTCGATGGGGATGGTGCCCGAGCCGCAGAAGGGGTCGCAGAAGGGGTCCCTTCCCCGGTAGCGGGAGAGAAGGACCATGGCGGCGGCCAGGGTCTCCCGCAGGGGGGCGGCCACCCCGTGGGCCCGGTAGCCCCGCTTGTGCAGCCCCGCGCCAGAGGTGTCCAGCATCAGGGTGGCCTCGTCCCCCATGATGGAGAACTGCACCTGATAGAGGGCCCCGGTCTCCGGCAGGGTGTTCAGGCCGTACTTGGCCCCCAGGCGGCTGGCGATGGCCTTCTTTACAATGGCCTGGCAGGCGGGCACTGAGTGGAGAGCGGAGTTGAGGCTGTGCCCCTTCACCGGGAACTGTCCGTCTCTGGGGAGGAAGCGCTCCCAGGGCAGGGAGCGGGTCCCTTCAAACAGGGCGTCGAAGTCTTTGGCCGGGAAGGAGCCCAGTACCAGCAGCACCCGCTCGCCGGTGCGCAGATTCAGGTTCAGCCGGGTCAGGTCCAGGGGGGAGCCCTGGCAGAACACCCGGCCGTTTTCCGCCCGGACCTGAGAGAGCCCCAGGCGGCGCAGCTCACCGGCGGTCAGGCCCTCCACCCCGAACAGGGTGGGGACGGCAAAGGTCAATTCTTGTGACATGGGGGAGACCTCCTGAAAAACCGGGGGAGAGGGCCCGCCCGGTGAATTTTGTTTTGGTATCCCAAGTATACTGGAAAATGGGGAGGTGCGCAATTCCTCCCGGGAATTTTGTCCAGCCCCGGCAAAACGCCGCCCGGGCGCGAAAACGTAAGCGCGCAGGCGCGGGGATGCGAGCGGAGGAGCCCAGGGTGGGGCAGAGAATCAAAACCGCCAAAATCTTAAGAAAACCTTACAAGGCGGCTGTGGAAAAAACACGAAATCTGTGGTAACATAATGGTGCAGCCAGCAAAACCGGGACGGGCGGCCGAGACTGGAGCTCCGAAGCGGACCGGGAGGGCTGGAGGCAAGAGAACATAACCCCTTCCCTATCCAAGCAGGAAGAAAGGAGTAACGGTATGCAACCCATGATTTGGCTGGCGGCGCTGATCTTGTTCAGCGTCGGTGAGGCGGCGACGGTGGGACTCACCTTCATCTGGTTTGCCGTGGGCTCTCTGGGCGCGCTGATCGTCAGCGGCCTGGGCTTTGGCTTCTGGCCCCAGATCATCGTGTTTATCCTTCTGTCCGCGGTCTCTATGGTCCTCATCCGGCCCATCGCACGAAAGGTCCTCAAGCCGGGCTACTCCGCCACCAACGCGGACCGGGTCATTGGGACCACCGGCCTGGTCACCGAGGCCATCGACAACATCGAGGGCAAGGGCCAGGTGAACCTGTCCGGCCAGGTCTGGAGCGCCCGCAGCGGCCAGGCCGGCGGCGTGATCCCCGCCGGGCAGGAGGTCCGGGTCGTGCAGATCCAGGGCGTAAAGGTCATTGTCGAACCTGTATCAGAACACCCAGACACATCCAACCAATCTGAATAAACAAAAAAGGAGCGGAGAGTATGCTAGACAACATTATCGGCCTGTTTATCCCCGTGATCGTCATTATCCTGGTCCTGGCCGTCTTGGCGGCCAACATCCGGGTGGTGCAGCAGTCCCGGGCCTTCGTCATCGAGCGCCTGGGCGCCTTCCAGACCGTGTGGGGGGTGGGCCTCCACTTCAAGATCCCCTTTATCGAGCGGGTGGCCAAAAACGTGTCCCTGAAGGAGCAGGTGGTGGACTTCCCGCCCCAGCCCGTCATCACCAAGGACAACGTCACCATGCAGATCGACACCGTCATCTACTTCCAGATCACCGACCCCAAGCTCTACACCTACGGGGTGGAGAACCCCATGTCCGCCATTGAGAACCTCACCGCCACCACCCTGCGCAACATCATCGGCGAGCTGGAGCTGGACCAGTCCCTCACCAGCCGGGACCACATCAACACCCAGATGCGCTCCATCCTGGACGAGGCCACCGACAGCTGGGGCATCAAGGTCAACCGGGTGGAGCTGAAGAACATCATGCCCCCCCGTGACATCCAGGAGTCCATGGAGAAGCAGATGCGGGCCGAGCGGGAGCGCCGGGAGGCCATCCTCCAGGCCGAGGGCCAGAAGCAGTCCCAGATCCTGGTGGCCGAGGGTGAGAAGCAGTCCGCCATCCTCCGGGCCGACGCGGAAAAGCAGGCTGCCATTCTGAAGGCCGAGGGCGACAAGCAGGCCAAGATCCTCCAGGCCGAGGCCGAGGCCCAGGCAATCATGACCGTGCAGCAGGCCACCGCCGACGCCATCAAGCTCATCAACGAGGCCGACCCGGGAGACGGCGTATTGAAGATCAAGGCCCTGGAGGCCTTCACCGCCGCCGCCAACGGCAAGGCCACCAAGATCATCATCCCCAGCGAGATCCAGGGGCTGGCCGGCCTGGCCGCCTCGGCCAAGACCATCTTCGACACCGAGGACCCCAAGGCCACCATCACCAAGACCGTACCCAAGCAGCAGTAACTTCTAAAATTCCCAAAGGGCCGCCCCGCGCAGAGGCGGCCTTTTTTAAACTTCGGAGAGGAGGAACAGACATGAAAAAATGGTATGTTCTCCTGGCAGTGCTCCTCCTGCTGCCCCTGAGCGCCTGCGGCGGAGAGGATGACTCCTACTTCTGGGGACGGGTGGCGGAGGTGCAGCGGGGGCCGGACGGCCTCCCCTCCGCCCTGATCCTGGACACCGGGGACGGGGAGCGGGAGGGGGTGTTTTGGGACGAGTCCACCCAGGTGGCGGTCTCCCAGGCGGTGGAGGAGGTCCTCGCCGGAGAGAGCTTCCAGAGCCAGGTCCCTGTGGGCACAGAGGTATCCGTGTACCTCCGCCCGGACGTGGAGGGGAAGCCCCTTACCGCCCAGGACGGCACGGAGTTTCCCGACGCCGGCACGGCGGAAGTTGTAACGGTGGAGGAGATTCTGTCCCCGGAGTCCCTCACCCTCTCGGACGGCACACAGGCGGAGATCTGGGTGCGCATTGGGGGAGACCGGACCTACCGCCTGTCCGGCGGGACGGAACTGCTCCGGGAGCGCCCCCAGGAGACGAATTTTTCCACTTATTATGTGGAGGGGGACACCCCCCTCACGGCGCTGCCCGCCGCCCTGCTGGATGGGGTCACCGCCTGCTACCAGGGGCGGGGAGTCCTCTATGACCTCCAAACGGAGGTGGAGCGGGCCTATGGGGCCTATACCCAGGACCCGGAGAAGTTTCAGAGCTACCTGGCGGAGCAGTGGGTGTCCTGGTCCGCCACCGCCCCCGGGGTGTATTACTTTCTCACCACCCTGAACCTCTCGGTGGAGCCGGGAATCATGACACGGGTCCAGTTCACCGACGCCTTTGACCGGGAGACGGGGGAACATATCCCCAACGAGGACCTGTTCTCCGCCGGCCGGACGGAGGTCCTGGACGCCCTGATCTCCCAGATGGACGTGGACCAGGACCTGGAGCGAGAGCTGCGGGAGCACTTCCAGTGGTCCTATCTGGTCTTCTGGCCGGACCATCTGGACATACGGTACCCGGCGGGGAGCCTGCCCAGCCAGGAGCACAGCTGGGGCTGGGGCATTGATTATGAGGACCTGGCCGGGGTGCTCCATCCCTGGGCCACCCCGGAGGTCCCGGAGGACTGAATAACGGAATGGAAAAAATCCCGCGCCAGAAAGGAGCTGCTCCGGTGGCTCTGCCGCTTTTTCGATCATTTTATGCAGGAAGCCCCGGACGGATCCGTCCGGGGCTTCCTGCATAAATAGAAGGAATGGAAGATATGGAAAGAATCTCTTACTTCCGGGCCAGGGTCTCCCGCACCGCCTTGGCGATGGCGGCGGCGTCCAGCCCGTACTTCTCCTGGAGCTTGGCGTAGGGGCCGCACTCGCCGTGGAGGTCGTGGGTGCCCACGAAGGTCATGGGGACCTGGGCGCCGGCCTGGCACAGGGCCTCGGCCACCGCGCCGCCCAGACCGCCGATGACGTTGTGCTCCTCGGCGGAGATGATGGCGCCGGTCTCCTTGGCGCAGCGGACGATCAGCTCGTTGTCCAGGGGCTTGATGCAGAACATATCCACGACCCGCACCTGGATGCCCTCCTTGGCCAGCTCCTCGGCGGCCTTCAGGGAGTTGCCAACCATCAGGCCGCAGGCGATGATGGTGGCGTCGGTGCCCTCGCGGACGATCTTGCCCTTGCCCTCTTCAAAGACCTCGCCCTCCTGATAGATGTCGGGGAAGACGTCGCGGGAGAGGCGGATGTACATGGGGGACTTGTCCTCAATGGCGTTCTTCACCACCCAGTCGGTGAGGGTGGCGTCGCTGGGCACGAAGACCTTGAAGTTGGGCAGGGTGCGCATCACAGCGATGTCCTCCAGGGCGTGGTGGCTGGGGCCGTCGAAGGCGTCGGACATGCCGCCGTAAGCGCCGGCCATCTTGATGTTCAGCTTGGAGTAAGAGCCCAGCGCCCGGGCGGGCAGCAGGCCGATGGTGGTCAGGAACACCGCAAAGGTGTTCACGAAGGGGATCTTGCCCACAGAGGCCATGCCTGCGGCGGCGGCGGTCATGTTGGCCTCGGCGATGCCCATGTTGAAGAAGCGGTCGGGGCACGCCTTGCCGAAGGTGGCGGACTTGGTGGAGCCGCTCACGTCGGCGTCCAGAACCACAACATCCTTGTTGTCCTTGCCGTACTTGACAAGGGCCTCACCGTAAACGTCACGAATTGCCTTTCCCATTATTTCGCACCTCCCAGCTCGATCATAGCCTTTTCATAGCTCTCGTCGTCGATGGCCTTGCCGTGCCAGGCGTTCTTGCCCTCCATGAAGGAGACGCCCTTGCCCTTGACGGTGTGGGCCAGCACGATGGTGGGCAGGCCCTTCACGGTCTTGGCCTGCTCGAAGGCGTCATACAGGGCATCCACGTCGTGGCCGTCGCACTCGATGACGTTCCAGCCGAAGGCCTTGAACTTGGCGGGGATGTCGCCCATGGGCATGATGTCCTCGGTGGTGCCGTCCAGCTGCACCCCGTTCCAGTCCAGAACCGCGCACAGGTTGTCGGCCTTGAACTTCACGGCGGCCATCAGGGCCTCCCACACGGTGCCCTCGTCGATCTCACCGTCGCCCAGGATGGCGTACACCCGGGCGGGGGAGTTGTTCAGCTTCAGAGCCATGGACATGCCCAGGGCGGCGGACAGGCCGATGCCCAGGGGGCCGGTGGCGGCGTCCACGCCGGGGGTCTCCAGGGGGCAGGGGTGGCCCTGCAGGCGGGAGTCCAGGCAGCGCAGGGTCTTCATCTCCTCAACAGGGAAGAAGCCCTTCTCGGCCAGCACCCGGTAGAGCATGGGGGCGGCGTGGCCCTTGCACAGTACCAGGCGGTCCCGGTCGGCCATCTGGGGGTCGGCAGGGTCCACGTTCATCTCCTCAAAGTAGAGGGTGGTCAGGATCTCGCACACGGACAGAGAACCGCCGGGATGGCCGGTCTGACGCTGGTGAAGCGTCTCGATCAGGTCGATCCGGAACTGGCGGCACAGCTGCTCCAGACGTGCTTTTTCTTCAGCAGGCAGTTTCATAGTGTTCCTCCATTCAGAAAGAATTTTTGGGACGACGCGCCGGAAGGCGCGGGTGCTCACAATCATAAAAAGGTTCAGGGACGGCAGATGGCCCGCATGGTGTCGTCCAAGTGCTCCAGCATACAGTTCCGGGCGGTCTGCATGTCCCGGGTCTGGATGGCCAGCAGGATGCGGCGGTGGTGCTCGGTGCCCGTCTTGCCCAGGAGGGAGACGTTGTCCTCAAACATGCGGATATAGGTGGAGCGCATGAGCTGGAACACCCGCAGGATCACCTCGTTGCCCGAGGCCCGGGCCACCAGGCAGTGGAAGGCCATGTCCTGCTCGGCCACGGCCTCGTCGGACTGGCCGCTCTCCATGCCCAGGATGCTCTGCTCCATCTCCGTCACGTCGGCGGAGGTGGCCCGGATGGCGGCCAGGGCGGCGCTCTCGCTCTCGATGATCTTGCGGAACTCGAACACGCTCAGCCGGTCGGCTTCCCCCAGGCCCAGCAGATCGCCGGGGGCGTCGGGGGGGGCGGGGCGGCAGACGAAGGTGCCCCGGCCCTGCTGGCTGCGGACCTGGCCCAGACCGGCCAGGCGGCTCAGGGCGCTGCGGACGGTGACCCGGCTGGCCCCCAGCTGGCGGCACAGCTGCGCCTCGGAGGGGAGCTTTTCCCCCGGCTTCCACGTCCCGGCGGCAATGCCCCGGCTGAGGTAGCCGAAGACCTGGTCGGTGGCGCTGGAAAGGTCGGGACCGGACATCTGTCCACACCTCCCTGGGGTTGTTATCATACAAGTTTCCCGGTACGCCCCCAGTATAAGAGGAAAACCGGCCCCTGTCAAGGGGGGATGCCGGGAAAAGATCCGGAGGACACGGAGAAAAACGGGGCATACATGTAATACAAGTTTGGAAAATATGACTGACAACCGATCTCGGGCGGGAGGCGGGGCCCCTAAGGGGATTTTAATAATCGAAATCCGGGGGAAAGACCAGGAAAGTTTACGTTTTTTGACGAAAATTATACAGCTCTCCCCCCTTGACGAAGGGGGAGAGCTGTGATATGATAATCACAAGTGAAATAGAATTTCAATTATTGAAATCCTCTTTCTGATATCCCAACGCCTGGGAGATCCGGCCGGCCGCCTCGGCCAGCCGGCCCTGGATGCGGCGGATGGTCTCGTCGGTCATGCGGGTGACGGGGCCGGTGACGCTGATGCCCGCCACGATGGTGCCGGTGTAGTCCCGGATGGGACAGGCCACGCACCGCACGCCGGTCTCACACTCCTCGTTGTCATAAGCGAAGCCCTCCGCTCTGACCCGCTCCAGCTCCTCCAGCAGGGCCTGGCGGGTGGTGATGGTGTGCTCGGTGAGGCGGGGCAGGCCCTTGACCCGGATGAGGCGGTCCAGCTGCTCGGGCGTATAGTTGAGCAGCAGCAGCTTGCCGTTGCCGGTGCAGTGCATGGGGCTGACGTTGCCGATGCGCTGCATGCTCATCAGGCTCTGGTCCGGGCTGGAGGCCACGTCGATATAGACCATGGTCATCTCCTGCTCCACCGACACGCACAGCGCCTCGTGGAACTGCTGGCACAGAGAGACCAGATAGGGATGGGTGATGGCCTGCAGCTCGGCGCTGCCGCTGACCTGGTTGGCGATGCGGCAGATCTTATAGGTGAGGAAATAGCGCTGGGACTCCCGGTCCTGATTCACATAGCCGCACCCCTGCAGGGAGGAGAGAAAGCGCAGGGCGGTGCTGGGGTTGATGCCCAGCTCCTGGCTGATGTCCCGCAGGCGCATGGGACTGCGCCGGCTGGCCAGCAGCTCGATGATGGCCAGGGCTTTCTCCGTGGACTGGTTGGTGAGGGGCGGTTTCTTCTTCTCCGATGCGGGCATGGCCGGGACCTCCTTGGGGGATTTCCCGGATAGTTTACCACATCCCCGGGGAAAAAGCACCCTCCTTTCCGCCGGAGAGGACGATTTTGTTGAAAATGGTGCGCGGCACCGTTTTTGAATACACATTCTGTACAGGAGGTTTTCGCCATGAAAGATTCCATCCATAAGTATTTCCAGGTGGGCACCATCCAGTGGATGAGCTACCCCAAGCGCGACCCCATGGAGTCCCTGAAGGCCATCTGCAGCGACGACTTCTTCGACGCCATCGAGCTCAAGGGCTACGGTGAGAAGAACGCCGAGGCCAAGGCCCTGCTGGACCAGAGCCACCTGAAGGTGTGCTACGGCGCCCAGCCCCGCCTGCTGGGTCCCAAGCTCAACCCCAACGCCATCGACGAGGAGGAGCGCAAGAAGGCGGAGGCCACCCTGCTGGAGGCCGTGGACGAGGCCGAGTATCTGGGCGCCAAGGGCATCGCCTTCCTGGCCGGCAAGTGGGAAGAGGCCACCAAGGACCAGGCCTATGAGCAGCTGCTCAAGACCACCCGCAACGTGTGCGACTACGCCGCCACCAAGGGCATGAACGTGGAGCTGGAGGTCTTCGACTTCGACATGGACAAGGCCGCCCTCATCGGCCCGGCCCCCTATGCCGCCAAGTTTGCCGCCGACATGCGCACCACCCACAGCAACTTCGGCCTGCTGGTGGACCTGAGCCACTTCCCCACCACCTATGAGACCAGCCAGTTCGTCATCCGTACCCTGCGCCCCTATATCACCCACTTCCACTTCGGCAACGCCGTGGTGAAGGAGGGCTGCGACGGCTACGGCGACCTGCACCCCCGCTTCGGCTATCCCAACAGCGCCAACGACACCCCCGAGCTGC
>CALWWF010000196.1 GCA_944385165.1 uncultured Oscillospiraceae bacterium | reverse complement strand
CCACCTTCGGTGGCCTACTGGGCAAAATTTGTCCCTGGTGCGGTTTAATTTCTGCGTCTGGGTTTTCCGAACCAACGCTCCCGGTGCGAAATCCGCCCTAGGGGCGGGTGTCCTCACCCGCCCGCCGTTTCTCCGCCGTTTTTGTAGGGGCGCATAGGTTGCGCCCGCAAGCCTTCCCCTGGGGGAAGGTGCCGAGCGGATGCGAGGCGGATGAGGGTGAGTCACGAAGAACAATGCAGAAATTCGATCCCCACCCTCATCAGTCAGCCTTCCTGCTGACAGCTTCCCCCTACAATGGGGAAGCCTTTGTAGGCGACCGCAAGGGTCGCCCTTACAAATTTTCAAGAATGTGTGCGGCAATCTAGAACTACAGGCGGCCCAGTGTGCCGCCCCTACAGCAAGCAAGAACCGCTCCAGAGCCCGCCGCGTCCACTCAGAAAGAGGCGAAACGAAGTTCCGCAGAAAGTTCTTTTGCCTACTTTTCTTACAAGAAAAGTAGGCCGCAGCGGCGAAACTCCCCTGTGGAAAGTCATACCCCCTCCCTTTGTCCCATACAATGGTAAAAAACAAAGGGGTGGGATATATGGCATACGACGACGGCCGCCTGACGCCGGAGGCGGCCCACCACATTCTGCTGGAGGGGCGGGAGCAGCTCACCGTCTCCGGGGTGGAGGAGGTGGAGAGCTTTGACGAGAACACTATCGTCATGTCCACGGTGAAAGGGACGCTGGTGGTGCGGGGGGAGGAGCTGCACATCGAAAAGCTGTCCCTGGACGGAGGGGACCTGAAGGTGGAGGGGAGCGTAGACTCCCTCACCTATGAGGACGACCGCCGGGGGAGGGGCGGGCTGCTCTCCCGCCTGCTGGGCGGATGACGGTGGATGTGGCCGCCCAGGGGGCGGCGATGACCCAGGCGGTGCTGCTGGGGCTGGGGGCCGGGGCGGTGTACGACCTGTTCCGCATTTTGCGGGTCCGGGTGCGCCTGCCGCTGCTGGGGCCGGCGCTAGACCTGCTGTTCTGGCTGGCGCTGACGGTGACCCTGTTCGTCTGGTCCCAGTGGGCCTGGGGCGGGCCGGTGCGCCTGTATGGGGCGGTATTCCTGTTTCTGGGCGGGGCGATGTATTTCCGGCTGCTGAGCCGGGGAGCGCTGAAGCTGGGCTATCGTTTGGCGGATGGAATTACGATTATTCTGAAAATTTTGGCCCTCCCGTTGTTTGCACTAAATTGTCTGGGGAAAAAAATCAAAAAACTTGCAAAAAATATCTTCCGTTTCGCGAGAAAATGGTATAGAATAAATCAGATAACTCAGGAAATGGAGTCTTCGGCCCGCCGGCGGGCGGCCCGGGAGAGAGGAGGAGGTTTTCGTGCGGCTGAAACGGACGGGACTGCTGACCAAGCTGGTCATCGTGGTGCTTCTGGTGTACATGGCCACCTCCCTTCTGAATCTGCGGGGGCAGATTCAATCCACCCAGGAGGAACAGGAGGCGCTGGCCCAGCAGGTGGAGCAGCAGCAGCTAGCCAATCAAGAGCTGCAAGACGCCATCGAAAACAGCGACGACCCTGAAACTCTGGAGCGGGTGGCCCGGGAAAAGGGCTATGTCAAAGAGGGGGAGACCCTCTATATCGACGTGGCCGGCTGACGCTCCGACGGGGCTGCGGGGCCCCGGTCCGCGCCGGCGCGGGGCGCGGCTTCAGGGGGAAATTTACAAGGAGGATATTTCAGTCAGTGATGGAGTTTGGTGTTGGGTCCATTTTGGACGGTAAGGTAACGGGAATCACAAAGTTTGGCGCCTTCGTGGCGCTTCCGGAGGGACGCTCCGGTCTGGTCCATATCTCGGAGATCGCCTATACCTATGTCAACGAGGTGTCCGATTACCTGAAGGAAGGACAGGAGGTCAAGGTCAAGGTCATCGGCATCGATCAGGCCAACCGGATCAATTTGTCCATTAAGAAGGTCAGCCCTCCCCCTCCCCGTCCTGCGGGCGGACAGGGCGGCCGAAATCATACGGGAGGCGCGCCTCGGACCGGAGGGGCTCCCCGCTCCGGAGGAGGGCCCCGTTCCGGGGGTTATACTCCCCGGCCGGCACCGAAGGAGCCCACTGATTTTGAGGACCGGCTGCGCCAATTTATGCAGGCCTCGGACAGCAAGCTCTCCGAGCTGCGCTATCTGGAGAAGAAGGGCGGCAACCGCCGGGGCGGCGGCCGCCGGTAAATGCCGGAAATATGTGACGTCTGAGACGGCTGCGGGTTTCCCCGCGGCCGTCTTCGTTTCACAAAAAAGACGCCCGTACAGGGCGTCTCAGGGGCGGAAGCTCTGCTTCCGCCGGTGCGCATTGGTGAAGCTGCAAATCAAGGATACGATAAAATCCCGGCTGTGTCAACGGGAGGAGGGTCGAATCCCGCCCCTCCCGGGAAAGGAAGGAAACATGCTGATCATCAACGGAACCGTCCACACCATGGAGGGGCTGACCATCCCACAGGGATATGTAGAGATCCGGGGCAACAAGATCGTGGGGACCGGCCCCATGGAGGAGTGCCCCAAAAGCTGGGAGGGGGAGGTTTTTGACGCCCAGGAGGGGCATATCCAGCCCGGCTTTGTGGACGCCCACTGCCACCTGGGGATGTTCGGGGACTCCACCGGCATCGAGGGGGACGACGGTAACGAGGACACCGACCCCTGCACCCCACACCTGCGGGCGGTGGACGCGGTAAACCCCATGGACCGCTGCTTCCGGGAGGCCCGGGAGGCGGGGGTGACCACCGTTCTCACCGGTCCGGGGAGCGCCAATCCCATCAGCGGCCAGTTCGCCGCCTTGAAGACCAACGGGCGCTGGGTGGACGAGATGGTGCTGCTGGCTCCGGCGGCCATGAAGCTCTCCCTGGGGGAGAACCCCAAGCTTACCTACCACGAGCGCCACGAGACCCCCTCCACCCGCATGGCCACCGCCGCCCTCATCCGGGAGAACCTGTCCAAAGCCCTGGAGTACCAGGAGAAGCTGGAGCGGGCGGCCCAGGACGAGGAGGCGGACAAGCCGGACTACGACGCCAAGCTGGAGGCCCTGCTTCCGGTGGTGCGGGGGGAGCTGCCGGTACACATCCACGCCCACCGGGCGGACGACATCGCCACCGGCATCCGTATCTGCAAGGAATTCCACTTGAAATACGTCATCGTCCACGGCACCGAGGGGCACCTGATCCCTGATCTGCTCGCCCGGGAGGGGGCGGGGGTCATCACCGGCCCCTGTCTCACCGATCGCTCCAAGCCGGAATTGGCCAACCAGTCCCTGGAGACCCCGGCCATCCTCCAGCGCTTTGGGGTCAAGACCGCCATCTGCACCGACCACCCGGAGACCCCCATCCAGTACCTACCCCTGTGCGCCGCCATGGCCATCCGGGGGGGGATGGACCCGGAGAGCGCCCTGGCCTGCATCACCATCCGGGCCGCCGAACTGGCGGGAGTGGCACACCAGGTTGGCTCTCTGGCCCCGGGGAAGGACGCGGACGTGACCGTCACCAGCAGCCATCCCCTCAACTGGCTCAGCCGGGTGCGGCTGGTGGTGATGGACGGAAAGGTGGTCCACGGGCGGCTGTAAAAGGGGGATAAACGGGCCAGCTTCTGCCTTCATAAATCTTTCACAAAAAACAGTGGAAATTTTCCGCCCCTGTGGTATAATAAAACCATCGAAGGAGAGCTTCTTCTTCGACGGAGGGTCCCTTCCCTCCCACTCATGCCCCCTCGGGGGCGAAAGGAGCGGACAAGTATGAAGTTTGTGTTTACAGACAAAAAGGTGAACGTGCCCAATTACATCCACAACTATGCCGAGAAAAAAGTGGGCAAGTTAGACCGTTTCTTTAAGGAGGACGCCACCGCCTCAATTACCTTCAGCGTGGAGAAGGACCGCAACCAGGTGGAGGTCACCATCCGGTCCAGCGGTACCATCTTCCGTGTGTCGGAGAGCACTTCGGATATGCACGCCTCCATCGACGCCGCTGTGGCCTCCCTGGAGCGCCAGATCCGTAAAAATAAGACCCGTTTGGAGAAGCGGCTGCGCAAGGGCGCCTTCGAGCGCACGGTAGACGCCACTGCGGAGATCTCCTCCCTGGTCCCGGACGAGCCGGAGGAGGGGGAGTACCATGTGGTGCGCACCAAGACCTTCCCCATCAAGCCCATGACCCGGGACGAGGCCATCTTGCAGATGAACCTGCTGGACCACAGCTTCTTCGCCTTTAAGAACGAGGATGCGGGCGGGGCCTTCGCCGTGGTCTACCGCCGCAATGACGGGGGCTATGGCATCATCGAGGACGAGACCTGAATTTCATTTCATTGGAAAAGGGGACGGCCATTGGCCGTCCCCTTTTGCGTTCAAATTATAAGAAATGGGCGGGAAACACCCGGGCAGGGAGTTTCGCCGCTGCGGCGGCGAGCTTCTTTCTGGATGCCCAGAAAGAAGCCAAAGAGGCACTAGGGGGTCGGCTCAGGATGGGCACTTCGTGCCCATATTCGCCGCCACCCCTAGAACCCCCATTTTACGAGAGCCGCCAATGCGGAGGTTGCCCTTTGACGCAAAGGCGCGGGTAGTTCAGTCGATTGGCTTCCCTTCTATCACCGCTGCCGCTTCGTGTCCGGTAACCTTTGGGTTTCTGTCCTCCTGGATTTCAGCGCGCCTTTTGGCGTGGTGGGGCTCAACTGCGGCTCAGAGAGACGGCGGGCCCTGGAGCGGTTCTTGCTTGCCGTAGGGGCGGCCCTTGGGCCCCCGCTAAGTCTTCCCCCTGGCAGGGGGAAGGCTTTTGCGGGCGCAACCTATGCGCCCCTACAGGCGCGGGGAGGCGGCGGGCGGGTGAGGACACCCGCCCCTAGGGCGGATTTCGCACCGGGAGCGTTGGTTCGGAAAACCCAGACGCAGAAATTAAACCGCACCAGGGACAAATTTTGCCCAGTAGGCCACCGAAGGTGG
>CALWWF010000195.1 GCA_944385165.1 uncultured Oscillospiraceae bacterium | reverse complement strand
GGAGGGACGGGTGATCGGCCGGGGGTGGCACCACCGGTGCGGCCAGGCCCACGCGGAGCGGGAGGCTCTGGCCGGCTGTACCGAGTCCCCGGCGGGGGCCGTTCTGTACGTCACCCTGGAGCCCTGCTGCCACCAGGGGCGGCAGCCCCCCTGCACCCAGGCCATCCTGGAGGCGGGGATCGCCCGGGTGGTGGTGGGCTCCGGGGACCCCAATCCCCTGGTGGCGGGGAAGGGGATTGCCCAGCTTCGGGAAAATGGGGTGGAAGTGACTGAGCACGTACTGGAAGAGGAGTGCCGGCGGCTGAATTTCATCTTCTTCCACTACATTCCCAAAAAGCGGCCCTATGTGGCCCTGAAATATGCCATGACTCTGGACGGCAAGATTGCCGCCTGCACGGGGGTCTCCCGGTGGATCACCGGGGAGGCGGTCCGGGCTCATGTCCACCAGCTCCGGCACCAGTACCGGGGCATCCTGGCGGGGGTGGGGACGGTGCTGGCCGACGACCCGCAGCTCACCTGCCGCCTGCCCGAGGGGCGCAGCCCGGTGCGAGTGGTCTGTGACACCCGACTGCGCACCCCGGTCACCGCCCAGGTGGTCCGCACGGCGGGCGAGGTCCCCACCCTCCTGGCCACCTGCTGCGGGGAGGAGGAGCGGTGGGTTCCCTATCAGGCGGCGGGGTGCGAGATCCTGCGCCTCCCGGAGCGGGAGGGACATGTGGACCTGGGGGCCCTCCTGGACGAACTGGGGAGGCGGGAGGTGGACGGCCTCCTGATCGAGGGGGGCGGCGCCCTGGCCTGGTCCGCCCTGGAGCAGGGGCTGGTCCAGCGGGTGTACGCCTATGTGGCCCCCATGCTGCTGGGGGGCGCCGGGGCGAAGACCCCGGTGGAGGGGAAAGGCTTCCCGGCCCCCGCCCAGGCTGTCCGGCTGGGCGCCTGGGAGGTCACCCGGCTGGGCGGTGATTTATTGCTGGAGAGTGAGGTGGTCCCGGGTGTTTACGGGAATCATTGAGGAAATAGGGACTGTGGAGCGCATTCAGCGGGGGGCCCGTTCGGCCGTCCTCCACCTGAGGGCCCGGACTGTGCTGGAGGATCTGGAGCTGGGGGACAGCGTGGCGGTGAATGGGGTGTGCCTGACCGTGACGGCCCTCCGGCCCGGAGGCTTCTCTGCCGACGTGATGCACGAGACCCTGGACCGCTCCGCCCTGTCGGAGCTGAGGCCTGGGAGCGCCGTCAATCTGGAGCGGGCCATGGCGGCCAACGGCCGCTTCGGGGGGCACATCGTGGCCGGCCATGTGGACGGCACCGGGAGGATCACCCGGCTCCGGCGGGACGACAACGCCGTGTGGTACACCCTCCAGGCGGGGCCGGAGGTGCTGCGCTATGTAGTGGAGAAAGGGTCCGTCGCCGTGGACGGCATCAGCCTGACGGTGGCCCAGGTGGGGCAGGACTGGTTTTCCGTCTCTGTCATCCCCCACACGGCCTCGGCCACCGTCCTGGGACAGCGCCGGGCGGGGGACCGGGTGAATCTGGAGTGCGATATCATCGGGAAATATGTGGAGAAGCTCCTCCGGCCCGCTCAGGGCCAGTTGCCGGAGGGAGAGGGGATTACCCTGGAATTTCTGGCCCAAAACGGAATCTTATAACAGTGAGGAGCGCGAGTGACATGTATTCTTTTAACACCATTGAAGAAGCGCTGGACGATCTGCGGGCGGGCAGGCTGATCTTGGCCACCGACGACCCGGACCGGGAAAACGAGGGGGACTTCATCTGCGCTGCCCAGTTTGCCACCACCGAGAACGTCAATTTCATGGCCACCCACGGCAAGGGGCTTATCTGCATGCCCATGTCCCTGGAGTACGTCCAGCGGCTCCGGCTGCCCCAGATGGTGGCCCAGAACACCGACAACCACGAGACGGCCTTTACCGTCTCCATTGACCACGTGTCCACCACCACCGGAATCTCCGCCGCCGAGCGGTCCGTCACCGCCATGAAGTGTGTGGAGGAGGGGGCGCGGCCCGAGGACTTCCGCCGTCCGGGGCACATGTTCCCCCTGCTGGCCAGGAAAAACGGGGTGCTGGAGCGAAACGGCCACACGGAGGCCACCGTGGACCTGCTGCGGCTGGCGGGGCTGAAGGAGTGCGGGCTGTGCTGTGAGATCATGCGGGAGGACGGCACCATGATGCGCACCGGGGAGCTGGTGGAGCTGGCCAGGACCTGGGGGCTGAAGATCATCACCATCCAGGACCTGCAGCGGTACCGCAAGCGCCACGAGAAGCTGGTGGACCGGGTGGCGGCGACCCGCCTGCCCACCAAATACGGTGACTTCCGGGCCTTCGGCTATGTGAACCGCCTCAACGGGGAGCACCATGTGGCCCTGGTGAAGGGGGAGATCGGAGACGGAGAGAACCTGCTGTGCCGGGTCCACTCCGAGTGCCTCACCGGGGACACCTTCGGCTCCCTCCGGTGCGACTGCGGGGAGCAGCTGGCCTCCGCCCTGCGGCAGATCGAGGCGGAGGGCCGGGGCGTCCTGCTGTACATGCGCCAGGAGGGCCGGGGCATCGGCCTCATCAACAAGCTGAGGGCCTATGAGCTCCAGGAGCAGGGGCTGGACACCCTGGAGGCCAACCTGGCCCTGGGCTTTGCCGGGGACCTGCGGGAGTACTACATCGGGGCACAGATCCTCCGGGACCTGGGGGTCAGGACCATGCGCCTTCTGACCAACAACCCGGACAAGGTGTATCAGCTTGCCGACTTCGGCCTGGAGATCGTGGAGCGGGTCCCCATCCAGATGGAGGCCACCCAGTACGACCGGAAGTACCTGCGCACCAAGCGGGAGAAAATGGGCCACTTACTTTTCTTGAAAGAAATGTAAGCAAAAGAACGCTGTGCGAAACTGCGTTTCGCCTCTGGGTGGAGCGAGGAGCCATGCAGGATAATAAGGGCGGAGGAAAATGCAGGCCGCAGCAAGAAGGCCGCTCAGACAGAGCTCAAAGAATCAGATGAAACGTCGGAAAGGAAGAGAGAATTATGAAAACATTTGAGGGAAATTTGGTTGCGGAAAACATCAGGATCGGCATCGTCGTGTCCCGGTTCAACGAGTTCATCACCTCCCGCCTGCTGGGCGGGGCCCTGGACGGCCTGAAGCGCCGGGGCGTGCGGGAGGAGGATATCCAGACCGCCTGGGTGCCCGGGGCCTTTGAGATCCCCCTGATCGCCTCCAAAATGGCAAAGAGCGGGAAATACGATGCGGTCATCTGTCTGGGGGCGGTGATCCGGGGGAGCACCAGCCACTACGACTATGTGTGCAATGAGGTCTCCAAGGGCCTGGCCGCCGCCGCTCTGGACAGCGGGGTGCCGGTGCTCTTCGGGGTGCTCACCACCGACACCATCGAGCAGGCCGTGGAGCGCGCCGGCTCCAAGGCGGGGAACAAGGGGGCCGAGTGCGCCCAGGGGGCCATCGAGATGGTGAACCTGATCCGGGCCATGGACGCGTGAGCATGGTCAACCTGCTCTTTGACTACGACGGCACCCTCCACGACAGCCTGCGCATCTATGCCCCGGCGGTCCAGGCGGCCTACGACCGCCTGGCGGGGCTGGGGTACGCCGCCCCCCGGACGTGGGAGCCGGAGGAGCTGCGGGGATGGATCGGCCTGTCCCCCCAGGAGATGTGGGAGGGCTTCCTGCCCGGCCTGCCCCAGGCGGAGAAGGACTTCTCCCGGGGGTTTGTGGGGGAGCGGATGCTCGCCCTGATCCGGGCCGGCCGGGCCCGGCTGTACCCCGGGGTCCCCCAGCTGCTGGCCGCTCTGAGGGGGGCGGGCTTCCGCCTGCTGCTGCTGAGCAGCTGCCCCCGCTCTTATCTCCAGGCCCACAGCTGGCAGTTCGGCCTGGAGGCCTGGTTTGACGGCCTCTACTGCGGGGAAGAATTTCATTACCGCCCCAAGCATGAGATCGTCCCGGAGCTGCAAACCCGCCACCAGGGGCCCTTTCTGGTCATCGGCGACCGGCGGCAGGACGTGGAGGCCGCCCGGAAAAACGGCCTGCCCTCCGTGGGCTGCCGCTACGGCTATGGCGGCCCCGGGGAGCTGGACCAGGCGGACCGGGCCGCGGAGACGCCCGCCCAGCTCCTCTCCTGCATCCGCTCCCTGGTCCCCGGCCCCATCCCCGCCTCCGGGGCGGCGGGGCGCTGAACCGGCTTTAAAACCGCCAAAGGGGACGGCGTCCAGCTTGGACGCCGCCCCCTTTTCCTTTCGGCTCTCGTTCTATTCAGGCCCGCTTCCTGGCCTTGTACGCCTCGCCCCAGTTCTGCATGGCGTCCAGGACCGGCTTTAAGCTGCGCCCCAGCTCGGTCAAGGTGTACTCCACCCGGGGCGGGACCTCCGGATAGACGGTGCGGGTGAGCAGACCGCTGCCCTCCATCTCCCGGAGCTGGGCGGTGAGCACCTTCTGGCTCACGGTCCCAACGGATTTCTTCAGCTCCCCGAACCGCTTGGTCCCCGGCATCAGGTCCCGGAGGATCAGCACCTTCCACTTGTCGCTGATGAGGGTCAGCGTCGTCTCCACCGGACAGGCCGGAAGCTCTTTTTCCGGCGCGGCGGCGGTCTTCTCCGCGTTCTCCATACCTAGCGTCCTCCTTTATCGTTTCTATTCGGTACCTATGGCGTTACCGGCCCCTTACATCCTAAACGGTCTGTACAGACTTATTATAATCGCGGCCTAGGGAAATGGCAAGCCGCTCTCTGGGGCGCGGCCCCATGGTTACCCCAAGGTGCCTACGGCACAATATTGTGCGTACTTTACGAAACCCGCCGTTTCCCATACAATTAGGATCAGAAAACAAGTTGTTTTCCAACCACCAGCCTGAGGAGGTTTTTGTTATGACGATACAGGGATGCCTGGAGATTTTAAGACAGGTGAAGGATGCGGCCTTCGCCACAGTGGACGAGCACGGCGCGCCCCAGGTGCGCATCATCGACGTGATGCTGGCGGAGGAGGGGGCCCTCTACTTCTGCACCGCCCGGGGCAAGGATTTTTACCGGCAGCTCACCGCCTCCGGCCGCGTGGCCGTCACCGCCCTGAACCAGGACTGGCAGATGGTGCGCTTTGCCGGACAGGCGCGGAAGCTTCCGCAGCCAAAGGAGTGGATCGACCGCATCTTTGCGGCCAACCCCTCTATGAACGATGTGTACCCCGGGGAGAGCCGCTACATCCTGGAGCCCTTCTGCCTGGACAACGGACAGCTGGAGTTCTTCGACCTGGGCAAGAGCCCCATTGTGCGGGAGAGTTTCGCCCTGGGGGAGGCCCCGGCGGCCAAGGGCTTTGCCATCACCGGGGGCTGCGTCGGCTGCGGCCTGTGCGCCGCCGGCTGCCCCCAGCAGTGCATCCGCCCCGGCTCCCCCTATGAGATCGTCCAGGAGCACTGCCTGCACTGCGGGCTGTGCCAGGAGACCTGCCCCGCCGGGGCCGTTGTGAGAAGGGACGGGCAGAAATGAGCGGCTTTATTTCTCTGTGTTCCGATATGGTTTTGCTGCTGGCGGGCCGCTGGGACTTTTTTGCCGGACTGCTGCTGGAGCATATCCAGATCTCCCTCATCGCCATCGTCATTGCCATCACCCTGGGCGGTGCGGCGGGGGTCTTCATCAGCGAGTTCCAGTCCTGGGCGAAGCCCACGCTGGCGGTGATCAACTTTCTGTACACCATCCCCTCCATCTCCATGCTGGGCTTCCTGATCCCCTTCTCCGGGGTGGGCAACGCCACGGCGGTGATCGCCCTGACGGTCTACGCCCTGCTGCCCATGGTGCGCAGCACCCACACGGGCCTGGTGAATGTCAGCCCCGCCCTGCTGGAGGCCGCCAAGGGCATGGGCAGCACCCAGGCCCAGATCCTCTTCCGGATCAAGCTGCCCCTGGCCATGCCGGTGATCCTGTCCGGCATCCGCAGCATGGTGACCATGACCATCGCCCTGGCGGGCATCGCCTCCTTCATCGGGGCGGGGGGCCTGGGCGTGGCCATCTACCGGGGCATCACCACCAACAACGCCCCCATGACCATGGCCGGCAGCCTGCTCATCGCCCTGCTGGCCCTGGCGGTGGACCTGGTGCTGGGCTTTGCGGAGAAGCGCATCCGCGCCCGCAGCGCCAAGGCCCAGCGGGCCAACCGGGCCATGGCCGCCGCCGGGGTCCTGGCCTGCGGGGCCATCGCCCTGGCGGCCCTTCTCCCCGGCGGCGGGGGAGACACCATCCATGTGGCCACCAAGCCCATGACGGAACAGTACATCCTGGGGGAGATGCTGGACATCCTCATCGAGCAGGACACCGGCCTGAACGTGGAGCTGACCCAGGGCGTGGGGGGCGGCACCTCCAACATCCAGCCCGGGATGGAGAGCGGCAACTTCGATCTCTACCCGGAGTACACCGGCACCGCCTGGAACATGGTGCTCATGGAGAGCGGCGTATATGACGAGAGCCTGTTTGACACCCTCACAGACCGCTATGAGACGGACTATGCCATGAGCTGGGCGGGCATGTACGGCTTCAACAACACCTATGGCCTGGTGGTGCGCCGGGAGGTGGCGGAGGAGTACGGCCTTGAGACCTACTCCGACCTGGCCGCCGCGGCGCCGGCCCTCACCTTCGGGGCGGAGTACGACTTTTACGAGCGGGAGGACGGCTACGACGCCCTGTGCGAGACCTACGGCCTGCGCTTTGCCGCCACCATGGACCTGGACATCGGCCTGAAATACCAGGCCCTGAACCAGGGGGACATCGACGTGATGGTCATCTTCACCACCGACGGGCAGCTCTCCACGGCGGACGCGGTGGTGCTGGAGGACGACCGGGGGTTCTTCCCCTCCTACCTGTGCGGCAACGTGGTGCGGGACCAGGTGCTGGAGGAGCACCCCGAGCTTTCCGGCGTGCTGGACAAGCTCACGGGTACCATCTCCGACGGGGACATGGCGCAGATGAACTACGCCGTGGAGGCCCAGGGCGCACAGCCCCGGGACGTGGCTATGGACTTTTTGCGCGGACACGGGCTGCTGACACAGGAGGAATGAACATGGAGACAGCAATTGAATTTCGGGACATCCGCAAGGCCTATGGGGACAAGGTGGTGCTGGAGCACTTCTCCCTGAAAATCCAGGCGGGGGAGTTTGTGACTATCATCGGCTCCTCCGGCTGCGGGAAGACCACGGCTTTAAAAATGGTCAACGGCCTGCTCACCCCAGACTCCGGGGCGGTGCTCATCCGGGGGGAGGACATCAGCGGCAAGGACCAGACCCAGCTGCGCCGGAACATCGGCTACGCCATCCAGGGCAGCGTCCTCTTCCCCCACATGACGGTAGAGCAGAACATCGCCTATGTGCCCAACCTGCTCAACAAGCAGGACCGGCAGCGCACCCGGAAGGCCGTGGACAAGTGGATGAAGATCGTGGGGCTGGACCCGGAGCTGAAGAGCCGCTACCCCGATGAGCTCTCCGGCGGACAGCAGCAGCGGGTGGGCATCGCCCGGGCCCTGGCCGCCTCCCCGGAGATCCTGCTTATGGACGAGCCCTTCGGGGCGGTGGACGAGATCACCCGGGGACAGCTCCAGGAGGAGATCAAGGGCATCTGGCGCCAGACCGGCATCACCGTGCTCTTTGTCACCCACGACATCTCCGAGGCCCTCAAGCTGGGGACCCGGGTGCTGGTGATGGACCACGGGGAGATCCAGCAGTTCGCCCCGCCCCAGGAGCTGCTGCAGCACCCCGCCACCAACTTCGTCCACCGGCTGGTGGAGCGGGAGCGGCGCACCTGCTACCTGCCCGACGGCCAGCTGGCCGCCTGTGAGCACAGCGGCGTCAGCCGTCCCCGCCCGGCACCCCAGTCCCGCTGACCTCCGCCCCGTCCCGGCAGACTTGCTTTGGGCCTATGGTTACCCGCTGGTGCCTATAGAACCATATTGTGCGTACTTTACGGCGGCTGCGCCAGGGGTTACAATATCCACAGAAGCGGCGCCGGAGGGCGAAGCAATTCTTATTCAGCGTTTTGAGGTGGAAAACGATGCAGCGCATGGAACAACTGCAATATTTGAATCGGGTCCTTCTGGCGGAAATGCCGCAGTACCGGGAACAGGCGGAGGCGTTCCCAGCCGACGATACTTCTCAACGGCGGCTGCTCCGTTCTCTCATGAATGTGCGCCCGCCCCTGCCCCTGTCGCCGGGGTTCCTGGAAGTCCAGGACGCCCTTCTCTCCGCGGAAACCCGGGAGAAGGGTGTGGTGGCGGGAGACGCCCTCCCGCCTGTGCCATCCGACCCCCGCCTGGTGATCTGGCAGGGGGACATCACCCGCCTGGAGGTGGACGCCATCGTCAACGCCGCCAACTCCGCTCTGCTGGGGTGTTTTGTCCCCTGTCACGGCTGTATTGACAATGCCATCCACTCGGCGGCGGGGCTTCAGCTCCGGGACGCGTGCAGCCGGCTCATGGCGGCCCAGGGCCGCCCGGAGCCCAATGGCCGTGCCAAGCTGACAAAGGGCTACAACCTCCCGTCCAGGTATGTTCTCCATACCGTGGGGCCCATCGTCCGGGGACGCGTGACCAGACAGGACCGCGCCGACCTGGCCGCCTGCTACCGCTCCTGCTTGGCGCTGGCGGCGGAGCACGAACTCCAAAGCGTCGCGTTTTGCTGCATCTCCACCGGCGAATTTCACTTTCCCAATCAGGAAGCCGCTGAAATCGCCGTGACGACAGTCAAAGATTTCTTGAACACACAGACGACTTCCATTCGGAGGGTGATTTTCAATGTTTTTAAGGACACCGACAAAAAGATCTACTGTGACCTCCTCCAACCCGATCGAACCGTTGCGTGAGGCTCTGGCCAATGCGGACGCGGTGGTGATCGGGGCGGGCTCGGGCCTGTCCGCCTCCGCGGGACTGACCTACTCGGGAGCGCGGTTTGAACGGTACTTCGGCGACTTCCAGGCCAAGTACGGCATCCGGGACATGTACTCCGGCGGTTTCTATCCCTTTGACAGCCTGGAGGAGCACTGGGCCTGGTGGAGCCGGCACATCATGGTGAACCGGTATGAGCGGGCCCCCAAGCCCGTGTACGACAGTCTGCTGGGGCTGGTTCAGGGTAAAGATTACTTTGTCCTCACCACCAATGTGGACCACCAGTTCCAGCTGGCGGGCTTTGAGAAGACGCGGCTTTTTTACACCCAGGGGGACTATGGTTTGTGGCAGTGCTCCAAGCCCTGCCATCCGAAAACCTATGACAACGAGGAGACTGTCCGACGTATGGCAGAGTCTCAGGGCTTTGCCGTGACAGAGAACGCTCTTGAACTGCCGGAGGGAGTTGTCCCCAAGATGTCCGTTCCCACGGAGTTGGTACCCTATTGCCCCAAATGCGGACGCCCCATGACCATGAATCTCCGGTGCGATGATACCTTTGTCCAGGATGCGGGGTGGTATGCCGCGGCTGAACGCTATCAGGACTTTCTCCGCCGGCATCAGGGAGCGCGTATGCTGTTTCTGGAATTGGGGGTGGGCGGAAACACCCCGGTCATTATCAAGTATCCGTTCTGGAAGATGACACTCCAGAGCAAAAACTCGACCTATGCCTGCATAAATCAAGAGGATGCCTATATCCCAGGAGAGATCCAGCGCCGCTCCATCAGCATAACAGGAGATATTGGCATGATCCTGAGCCGGTTTCCAACTTCGAACGAAATATAGTTTCTGCAATAGAACGCAGAGAGGTAAGCACCCCCAGTGACGATGTTTCACCACCGGGGGTGCTTATTTGGAAGGCCGCTGGAATTAGATGGTTTCTCTGGAAACGGTCAGAACAGTTCGGCTTCTGCCCTATCCCCAAGATGCTGTTTTCAGGCCATCCGTTCTGAACAAACTGTGCTGCATAGTTATACGAACGAAACTGGCCGCATTTTCTTCACGGAGTATAAAGCCCAGGCCAGAAGTGCGGCTTCTTATTCAAGGATATCCGTGTTGGCCCGCCGTAGTCAATCCCACAGGTATCTACGGTCACCTGTTCGATCAATATGGGGGTCAACGGCGTATTGATCTTGACTTCCGGCATACCTGGATATGCAACGGGGACCGTCTCCAGCCGCT
>CALWWF010000194.1 GCA_944385165.1 uncultured Oscillospiraceae bacterium | reverse complement strand
TGGGCCATGGCCATGAGCATCTTGCGCAGGTTCTCCATCTGCTCCTCTTCCTTGGAGACGTACTGCACCCGCGTCAGCTTGGTGACCCCCTCCACCAGCTCCGCCACGGAGGTCCCAAATTTTTTTTCTATCTCTTCGTGAGTGGCGTCGGTGTCCTCGATGCAGTCGTGGAGCAATGCCGCGATCACCGAGTCCACGTCCAGCCCCAGGTCGGCCACGATGTCCGCCACCGCCAGGGGGTGGATGATATAGGGCTCGCCGCTTTTGCGCAGCTGGCCGTGGTGCTCCGTATCCGCATAGGTAAAGGCTTCAAACAGGCGCTTGGTATCCAGATTCGGGGTATAGGATGCCACCTTGTCCTCCAAAGCCTGATAACGCTCTAAAATGGGGTCCATACGATCACCTCAATCATGAAAAGAAACGTAAAGCGTGGAGAGCAGAGAGTGGAGAGATGAAACAGCGGCCGGAATCTCCGCTCTTCACTCTCTACTCTTCACTCTGCTCCCGTAAGCGGCGCAGAATGTGGGAGGCGTTGAGATCCACCTTGTGCTCCAGCCGGTGGAGTGTGATCTGCACCCGCCCGGACTGGCGCTGGGGCTGGATGGAAATGAGCCCCCGCTCCTCCATAACCTCCAGACACACCAGGGTGTGGTTGGGCCGCTCCGCCTGCCCGCCGGCGCGGGCGGATCTCTGGGCGATGCGGGCCACGGTGTCCTCCAGACAGGACTGGCCGGCGCACTGCCGCTCCAGATACCGCCACAGGCAGACGAATTCCGCCCGGGTGGGCAGCAGGGACTGGGCCTCGCCGGCGGAGAGGGGCTCCCCCCGGCGGTATTTCTCATAAATGGTGTGCTCCAGCTGGGCCCGGGTGGGGGCGGGGCGCAGGTCCACCACCTGGAGCTGCACCGAGCGCACCCCCCGGAAGTCGTTGATCTGGGGGTAAAAGGCCACGTCCACCCGGCAGCCGGGGGTGAGTCCCAGCTCGCTTCCGTCCACCGAGAAGAAGATGGCGTCCAAAGAGACCCCCCGGCCCTCCAGCCGCAGCTTCAAGTGCCGGCCCCGGCCCACCTGGGCGGCGCTGATCACATGGGTGCCGGTGAGCGCCAGCACCGGCCGGGGATTGCCAGCCCCGCAGGGCTCCAGGGCGTCCAGGGCCTCCACCGCCTCCACGGTGAGCTCCTGGGGGAGCACCGCCGCGTCGATCTCCAGCTGGGAGGGAGGCTCCTGTCCCTGCTGCTCCTCCAGCACCGCCTGGCGCAGACGGCGCTCCAGGGCGGGGAGGTTCTCCTCCCGCACGGTGAAGCCCGCGGCCAGGGCGTGTCCGCCGAAGCCCTCCAGAAGATCCTGGCACCGGACCAGCAGCTGGAACAGGTTGATCCCCCCCCAGGAGCGGCAGGAGCCCTTTCCCATCCCCTGGTCCAGGCAGACCATAAAAGCGGGGCAGGCGTACTTCTCCGTCAGGCGGGAGGCCACGATGCCCACCACCCCCTGGTGCCAGTGCTCGTCCGCTAACAGGATGATCCCCGTCTGGGGCTTTCGCTCCAGGCGCTGAACGCACTCCTGAAAAATCTCACATTCAATGCTCTGCCGCTCCCGGTTCAGGGCGCACAGCTCCTGGGCCAGGGCTGCTGCCCGCCCCGGGTCCTGGGTGAGCAGTAGCTCGGCGGCCAGGTTGGCCTGGCCCATCCGCCCGGCGGCGTTGATGCGGGGGGCCAGGGTGTACCCGATGGACACACTTGTCACCGGCTTGTCCCCCATCCCCGCCTCCTGCATCAGCTGTGCCAGGCCCAGCCGCCTGGGGTGGGCCAGGGCGGACAGGCCGGCCTGGACGATGGTGCGGTTCTCCCCGGTCATGGGCATCACGTCGGCCACGGTGCCCACAGCGGCCAGATCGGCGTAGCTGGAAAACACCTGGGCGGCCCGGTCAGGGCCCGCCGCCGCCATGGCCAGCTTCAGGGCCACCCCCACGCCGGCCAGCCCCTTGAAGGGGTAGGGGCAGTCGGGGCGGTGGGGGTCCACCACAGCCTGGGCGTCGGGGATGGACTGCTTGCACTCGTGGTGGTCGGTGACCACCACGTCCACACCCAGGGTGCGGGCAAAGGCCACCTCCCCGGCGGCGGTGATGCCGCAGTCCACGGTGACGATGAGGGTGACCCCCTGGGCGGCCAGGGCGCTCACCGCCTCCCGGTTCAGGCCGTAGCCCTCCTCCAGCCGGTCGGGGATGTAGGGGAGGACGCGCCCGCCCAGCCGGGTGAGGCAGTCGGTGAGCAGGCAGGTGGAGGTGATGCCGTCCACGTCGTAGTCTCCGTAGACGGCGATGGTCTCCTTTTCCTCCAGGGCCCGGCGAATGCGGCCCACCGCCTTGTCCATGTCCCGCAGGAGCATGGGGTCCAGCAGGGGCTCCTCTCCGGGGGTGAGGAGCTTCCGGGCCTGTTCCGGTTCCTGGACTCCACGGGCGGAGAGAATGGCCGCCAACAGGGAGGGGACCCCGGCCCGCTCCAGCCGGGCGCGCCCCTCCGGGCAGGGGTGGGCGATCTTCCAATGTTTGTACCGCACGGCTGGACACCTCCTCTCGCCGGAGCCCCAGGGGGGCAGGTAGACTACGGCAGTATCAAAAAATATTATATCATACTTTTCCAGAATGGTACAGGGAAATTCAAAAATCCAGCCCCTCCTCCCAGAAAAGGAGAAAATGCACCGCGCGCCCTCCCGATGACGGGAGGGCGCGCGGGAAATTGTCGAAAAAGTGGCCTGCCACTTTTTCGAGGGAGTAAGCACGAAAGTCTGGCCTCGATTTCTTGCGAAAAAGTCGGCCAGACTTTCGTGAGCGGTGTCATTTCCGAGGCACATGTCCCCGGAAATGACGGGATTTCATTTCATTCCGCCGCCTGCCTGCGCCCGCAGGCGCGTTTCGGAGCGCAACCGCCGCAACGCGGCGGCTCTTAGCGCGGAGATGGCGGCGGAACTCCTTGCAGGAGGGCTTTTTTGACAAGCTAGCAGAAGAAATATTACGCCTGGCTGGGCAGGGCCAGAAATTCTTCAGAGTCCGGATCGGTGAACACCTTGGCAAACTCCGCCCCGCTCATGGTCTCGTGGACCAGCAGGTACTGGGCGGTGAGCTCCAGCTCCCTGCGGCAGCGGGTGAGGATCTCCTCACAGCGGTCATAGGCTTTGTCTACGATGGATTTGACCTCCTCGTCAATGAGGCCGGCCACCTCCTCGGAGTAGCTGCGGGCCTGGGCCATGGTGCGGCCGATGAACACCTCGTCGCTCTCGTTGCCATAGGCGATGGTGCCAAGCTTCTCGCTCATGCCATACTTGGTGACCATGGCCCGGGCGATGGAGGAGGCCTTCTGGATGTCGTTGGAAGCCCCGGTGGACACGTCCCCCAGCACCAGATGCTCCGCCACCCGGCCGCCCAGGCACACGGCGATGCGCTCCTCCAGCTCCCTGCGGGACTGGTAGTCCCGGTCCTCCTGGGGCAGGGAGATAGTCATGCCGCCGGCGGGGCCCCGGGGGATGATGGTGATCTGGTGCACCGGGTCCTGGGTGGACAGCTCGTGGATGACGATGGCGTGGCCCGCCTCGTGGTAGGCGGTCAGCCGCTTGGCCTGGGGGGTGACCACCCGGCTCTTCTTCTCCGGCCCGGCGATGACCTTCATCATGGCCTCGTGGAGGTCGGCCATGGTGATGAAGCGCTGGTTGGACCGGGCGGCCAGCAGGGCCGCCTCGTTGAGCAGGTTCTCCAGGTCCGCGCCGGTAAAGCCGGCGGTGGCCTTGGCGATGTCCGCCAGGGACACATCCTCCGAGAGGGGCTTCTTTTTGGCGTGGACTTTCAGGATCTCCTCCCGGCCCCGGATGTCCGGCAGGCCCACATAGATCTGCCGGTCAAAGCGGCCGGGACGCAGCAGGGCGGGGTCCAGGATGTCCTGGCGGTTGGTGGCGGCCATGACGATGACCCCCTCGTTGGAGGCAAAGCCGTCCATCTCCACCAGCAGCTGGTTGAGGGTCTGCTCCCGTTCGTCGTGTCCGCCGCCCAGGCCGGCGCCCCGCTGGCGGCCCACCGCGTCGATCTCATCAATAAAGATGATGGCGGGGGCCTCCTTCTTGGCCTGGTCAAACAGGTCCCGCACCCGGCTGGCGCCCACGCCCACATACAGCTCCACAAAGTCGGAGCCGGAGATGGACAGGAAATGGACCCCGGCCTCCCCCGCCACCGCCTTGGCGATGAGGGTCTTGCCGGTGCCCGGAGGGCCCACCAGCAGCACGCCCTTGGGGATGCGGGCCCCCAGGGCGATGAACTTCTGGGGGTCCCGGAGGAACTCCACGATCTCCTGGAGCTCCTCTTTCTCCTCGTCCGCCCCGGCCACGTCGTCGAAGGTGACCTTCTTCCCCTGGTCGGCCAGGGTGCGGGTGCGGGCGTGGCCGAAGCGGCTGGGGCCGGGGCCGCCGCCGGAGCTGGCGTTGGCCTGGCGCAGGTACATCCAATACCAGAACACCCCGATGATGAGGATCAAAATGAGGTAGGGCAGCAGGCCGTACCACCAGGAGGCCTCGATGCCCGGCTTATAGTCGCAGCCCACTAGGACGCCGCTGTCCAGCTGCTCGTCGATGAGCTCATGGAGGTCGCTGTAGAAGATATACAGGTTGGCCAGGGTGTAGTGGAGGGTGCTGGTGGCGTCGCCCTCCCCCCGGATCTCCAGGGTGAGGTTGTCGCCCTCCAGCTCAAAATATTGGACCCGCTCCTGGATGAACAGGGTGCGGACCTGGCTGTAGGTGGGGTCGTTGGCCTGGTCCATCCGCTGCAAGGTGGAGACGGCAAAGACCATCAGCAAAATCAGCAGCAGATAGAGGACCACGTCCCGGGAACTGAATCGCTTCAAAGGGGCGCACTTCCTTTCCGGCGGCAGGTTCTTGGGGCGCTTTGCCCACCGCCGCCTGGGAGGGGCGGCGCTCAGCCGCCGTAGACCTCCGGTTTCAAAATTCCAATGTAGGGCAGGTTGCGGTAGTGCTCGGCGTAGTCCAGGCCGTAGCCCACCACAAAGGCGTCGGGGATGGTAAAGCCGGAGTAGTGGACCTCCACCGGCTTCACCCGGCGCTCCGGTTTGTCCAGCAGGGTGCACAGGCGAATGGAGGCCGGACCCCGCTGCTCCAGCACCCGGAGCAGATAGCTCAGGGTATTGCCCGAGTCCAGGATGTCCTCCACCACCAGGATGTCCTTGCCCTCAATATTGCCGGACAGGTCCTTGGTGATCTGGACCTGCCCGCTGGAGGAGGTGCCGGAGCCATAGGAGGACACCGACATGAAGTCCACCGTACAGGGCAGGTCGATCCGGCGGCACAGGTCCGCCATAAAGATGAAGGAGCCCCGCAGCACGCTGATGAGCACGATCTCCCGCCCCTGGTAGTCCTGGGTGATCTGGTGGGCGATCTCTCCCACCCGGCGGGCCAGCTGCTCCTCGGTAAACAGGACCTCTTGAATATCTTTTTCTAACATAGTGTTCCTCCTCACAGTACCATACCACAATTCTGTCAGTAAAAACAGGCGTTTTTACAGGAATGTCAAAGCGGGGTGCTCCGGGACGCAGCGGATGTGCCAGGCCAGCTCCCCGGGCCGGGGCAGAAAGGCCTGGTCCGGCCCCAGGTCCGCCACTGCGGCCACCGCCTCCCCCTGGGCCACAACGGGCAGACAGGAACGGAGCCAGGCGGGAATCTTATTTTCTACACACCACTTTTTGACCGTCTTTCCCGGCCGTCCCGGCAGTTTGAGTCGGTCGCCGGTGCGGCGGGCGCGCAGAGATGGCGTGCATACGCTTTTCCGGGAGAGCCAGAAGTCCCGGGGCCGCTGTGTTTCCCCCCGGTAGGGCTCCAGAGTACACCGGATGGTCCAGCCCCCCGCCTGGACGGCGCCGGGGAGGGGGAGGGGGACCGGCTGCTCCAGGGCGGGGGGGAGCTGCCGGGTGAGCAGCAGCCGGCCGTATGCCCGCCGGGCGACGAGCCCCCCGGGGAGACTGATCTGGGCCGAGGGATCGCCGGAGCGGCACAGGCCGGCCAGGGCCTCCAGATGGGCGGCGGTGCACCGGTCGTCCCCCTGGTTCATCCGGGCGAGCAGGGCCCGGGCGGCCCGGACGGCCAAAGGCTGGGGGAGGCGGGCCAGATCCTCCGCCGGGAGGGAGAGCCCCCCCGGCTCCTCCCGGAGCCCCTCCAGGGCCCCCTGGGCCTGGGCGGTGAGATAGTCCTCGTCCGCCCGCAGCCGCCAGGCGGTGTCCGTCAGCCGGGAGAGCAGCCCGGGGTAGAGGGCCTCCAGCTCCGGCATCACCCGGTGGCGCAGCCGGTTCCGGGCGTACACGTCCTCCCGGTTTGAGGGGTCCTCCCGCCAGGGGAGCCCCCGGAAGCGCAGGTAGTCCTCGATCTCTCCCCGGGTGGTGGTGAGCAGGGGGCGGATCACATCCCCGTTTTTGGGGGCCATGCCGCACAGCCCCTGCAGGCCGGTCCCACGGGCCAGGTGGAGGAGCAAGGTCTCCCCGTTGTCGTTGGCGGTGTGGGCCACGGCGATGACCTGGGCCCCCGCCTTCCGGGCCGCCCGGCGCAAAAAGGCGTAGCGCATCTCCCGGGCGGTCTCCTCCAGCCCCCGGCCGGTCTCCTCCGCCCGGGCGTGTACGTCCCCGGAGCCGGTGAACAGCTCCACCGGGGGCAACACCTCCACCGAGCCGTCGGGGCGCAGGGTGCGCTCCCGTGAGCAGCACAGGGACACAAACTCCCGCACAAACTCCAGGTCCCGGGCGGACTCCTCCCCCCGGAGCCGGTGGTCATAGTGGGCCGCGGCCAGGGTAAAGCCCAGCTCCCTGCGCATCCGCCACAGCCGGTGGAGCAGGTAGATGGAGTCCGCCCCGCCGGAGACGGCGCAGAGAACGGTGCTGCCGGGAGGGATCAGACGGAAGTCCCGGATCAGTTCTGCCATGGGATCGGTCATAATTCCTCCCAAAACTACAGTTCGTATTTAGTATTCCTCATGCTGCCAGTCCAGGTTGCCGAAGGTGGTGAACTCCGGCAGCCACTGCAGCTCCACCGTCCGGGTCTCCCCGTGGCGGTTTTTGGCGATGATGCACTCGGCCAGGTTGGGGTTGGGGGTGTCCTTGTCATAGTATCCCTCCCGATAGAGGAACATGACGATGTCCGCGTCCTGCTCGATGGCCCCGGACTCCCGCAGGTCGGAGAGCATGGGCCGCTTGTCGCTGCGGCTCTCGTTGGCCCGGGAGAGCTGGGAGAGGCACAGCACCGGCACGTTCAGCTCCTTGGCCATGATCTTCAGGGCTCGGGAGATGTCGGAGACCACCTGCTGGCGGTTTTCCCCGGAGTACTGCCGTCCCCCGGCGGACTGCATCAGCTGTAAGTAATCGATGATGACCAGCCCCAGGTTGTCCACCCGGCGGCACTTGGCGTTGATGTCCGCCACCGTCACCGAGGAGTCGTCGTCGATGAGGATGTTGGAGCGGTTCAGGGAGTCGGCGGCCACTGCCACCTTCTCCCAGTCCTCCTCCGTGAGCTTGCCGGTGACCAGCTTCTTGTTGTCCACAAAGCACTCGCTGGAAATGAGGCGCAGGGCCAACTGCTCCCGGCTCATTTCCAAAGAGAAGAAGGCCACGTTTTTCCCCGACTTCTTCCCCGCCTCCAGCAGGATGTTCAGGGCCATGGAGGTCTTGCCCATGCCGGGCCGGGCGGCCAACAGGATCAAATCGGACTTGTTCAGGCCCGAAATGGCCCGGTCCAGGTCGGTCAGGCCCGTGGAGATGCCGGGGATGGCGGACTCGCTGGCAGCCAGCTCGGTGAGCCGGTCGTACACGTCGATGAGCACCGTGGAGATGGGGGTCAGCCCCCGGGCGGCCCGGCCCTGGCGGATGGCGTAGATACGCTGCTCCGCCGCCTCCAGCACGTCCTGACCGGTCTCAGTGCCCTGCTGGATGAGGGCGGTGAGCTCCCCCGCCGTCTCCGCCACCCGGCGCAGAAGGGTCTTGTCCTTCAGGATACCGATGTACTCCTTCACATTGGCGGCGGTGGGGGTGGTGTCCATGAGCTGGAGCAGGTATCCCCGGGAGGTGTTCTCGTCGTACACCCCGTTCTGCTTCATGTTCTCCAGCACCGTCACCGGGTCGATGGTGAGGGAGTAGTTGAACATGGAGTAGATGGTCTCGTAGATCTCCCGGTTCTGGCGGACATAGAAGTCGTCCGGGCGCAGCTGGTCGATGACCTCCGGCACGCATCGGGCGTCGATGAGCATGGAGCCCAGCACCGCCTGCTCCGCCTCCACCGAGTGGGGCAGCTGACGCAGCAGCAGCTCCTCATCTTCCATTGGCACAGCGACACCCCCCAGAAAATGCAGAATGCAGAATGCAGAATGCAGAATGAATTATACCGACCGTTTCGCGCTTTTCAAAATGGCGGTTAAAATCTGCTTTAATTCCACACAGTCTGTCAGCAGGCTGCTGCCCTCTGCATTTGTGAAATACTCCGTTTTTGTCAATAATTTAATCCAATATTCCGTTTCTGTTGCCTCTTTATAGGCAATATACATTTTCGCAATGAAATCCTTTTTGCCTTGGGCGTTATTTGCTTCATGCACGTTGGCGCCAATGCTGGTGGCAGAACGCAAAAACTGTTTGGAGAGGACATACTCTTTCTTCTCAATCGTGATATGCTGATAGGCGCGAACGGCGCGAACAGAAAACGCAAAGCTTTTGTCTAAAATTACATTTTCCTTCATCACTGAGCATCCATTCTGCATTCCTGCATTCTGCCTTCTGCATTTAGAGGAAAAATAAGCCAAAAGGCTTATTTTTCCTCCACCACGACCACGTTCACGGTGCCAGTGACCTCATACCCCAGCTTGGCCTTCACGGAGTAGCCGCCGCAGGCCTTGATGGGCTCGTCCAGGACCAGCTTGGCCTTGGCGATGGTGATGCCGTGCTGCTTCTCCAGGCACTCGGAGATCTCCTTGGCGGTGACGGCGCCGAACAGACGGCCTCCCTCGCCGGCCTTGGCGGCCACCTTCACGGTGAGCCCCTCCAGCTTCTTGGACAGGGCCTCGGCCTCCGCCTTCTCGGCGGCCTCCTGGGCCTTCCGGGCCTTCTCCTGCTGCTTCATGGTGTTCACGTTCTCGGCGGTAGCCAGAACGGCCAGCTTCCGGGGGAGCAGGAAGTTCCGGGCGTACCCGTCGGAGACTTCCACCATCTGGCCCTTCTTGCCCTGGCCGCGCACGTCCTGCTGTAAAATCACTTTCATGTTGGGTTCCTCCTAATCACGATTCAAAATAATGAAGTAAGAAAATACATTGCGTAGAGGCAGCCCTTGCGGCCGCCCGGATCAGCACCGCGGGCGGCCGCAAGGGCCGCCCCTACGCATCAATGGGATTGTATAATTGTCTACTAGGAACAAAGCCGCATCTAAACAGCGGAATCCTGGTTTTTCTCTCCAAGCTTGGAGGACTCAAGGACCAGTCCCAAGCCGGAGATCCCTCCGGTCAAGATCCCAGCCTGGCGCACCATGGCAGCAGTCCGGTACACATCTTCTGTAGGCCAGCTGCTTTTTCCAAAACTAACAATGGCTCTGCCCAGGGATTCCGAGGCGAAAA
>CALWWF010000193.1 GCA_944385165.1 uncultured Oscillospiraceae bacterium | reverse complement strand
ACTCCTTGGATGACTTCGCCAGACAGCTCGCTGTCCACAACCGCCGCTCTAACAACTTCCCTATGAGGCCCTTAAACTACTGCACTCCTTCCCAGTTCGCCGTCCAATATGTTTGACAAACCTACAGGGGCCGTCGGTTGTTTTAGTGGTTGCCGGCGCAGCCGTGCTTGTCCTCCCCGCAGGAGCCGCTGTGGCACTGGTGCCCCTCCTCGTGGTGGTGGGCGCACTGGGTATCCGGGTCGTAGGACAGCGTCCCCTGGAGCAGCGCCGCCACGCTCTCGTCCGCCCCGCCGGACACGCCGGGGTAGAGCTGGATGCCCGCCTCCGCCAGGGCCGTGCGGGCCCCGGCGCCGATGCCGCCGCAGATGAGGGCGTCCACCCCGTGGTCCCGGAGGAAACCCGCCAGGGCCCCGTGGCCGCTGCCCACGGCGCTGACAACCTGGGAGGCGGTCACGGTTTTGTCCGCCGCGTCGTAGAGCTTGAACTGCTCACAGTGACCGAAGTGCTGGAACACCTGGCCGTTTTCATAGGTTACTGCAATTTTCATAGCAAAACACCTCATGTCATTTGTTTGCCTCCATTGTACACTGTTTCCTGAAAAATGCAAGACAGGAATCCCCTTGGTACAGGAGGAAACTTATGCTATAATGTGTGTCGAGACAACATTTCACCACAAGCAGAGAAGGATGGAATACCATGAACGAAAAAGAAGTTGCAGAACTGCGCCGCCGCTTCCGGCAGGACCGGAGCGGCATTTCCCATGTGCGCGGGTGCTATGTGAACGAAAACCGGGAGATCGTCTCCCAGTTTGACCAGCCCCTGGGGGTGATGACCCAGGAGGAGAACGAGAAGCTGCTCGCCCTGCTCAAGCGCACCCTGTCCGGGACCCTGGGTAAAAACCTTCTGGACATCACCTTCGCCACCCAGCAGGTGGTCCACGGAGCGGAGCACAAGCTGCTCATGGACCTGCGCTCCTCGGAACTCAAGGACGAGGAGGCGGTGCAGGGGCTGTTCCAGACCATCATCCAGTCGGTGGCCCTGGAGGGGAACTACCTGATCCTCCTGGCCCATGACGCCTACGACGTGCCCTATAAGGGGAAGGACGGCGAGGAGCTGGAGGACGCGTCGGAGCAGGTGTTCTCCTACATCCTGTGCAGCGTCTGCCCGGTGAAGCTCACCAAGCCCGCCCTGAGCTATCAGGTCCAGGAGGGGGCGTTCCACACCCAGACAGCGGATTGGGTGGTGGCCCCGCCGGAACTGGGCTTCCTCTTCCCCGCCTTTGACGGCCGCAGCGCCAACATCTATGCCGCCCTCTACTACACCAAGAACACTCAGGACATCCATGAGGACTTTATCTCCGCTGTATTCCGGACCGAGCCCCCCATGCCCGCCGCCGTGCAGAAGGAGAATTTTCGGGCGGTGCTGGGGGACGCCCTGGAGGAGGACTGCTGCCTGCCGGTGGTCCAGGCGGTCCACGACCAGCTGTGCGGGCTGATGGAGGACCACAAGGAGAGCCATGAGCCGGAACCCCTGGTCATCGGGAAGAAGGAGGTCCGCCAGGCCCTGGCCGCCAACGGGGTGTCCCAGGAGCACATCCAGGCCTTTGAACAGCGGTACGACGAGACCTTCGGGGCGGACGCCCAGCTCAGCCCCCGGAACCTGGTGGACCCCAAGAAGATGGAGCTGAAAACCGCCGATGTGTCCATCCAGGTCAGCCCAGACCGCAGCGATTTGATCCAGACCCGGATCATAAACGGGGTCAAGTACATCCTGGTTCGGGTGGAGGAGGGTGTGGAGGTCAACGGCGTCCCCGTCCAAATCACCCAGTGACCTCCCCCCTCTCTCCCCTGTGTCACACCGTTTTTCCCCCGCCGCAAGGCGGGGGATTTTTTTGCCCTTTGCTCTGTGGGAAAGACCACTAAAAATGGAGTTCAGTTCTTGGCGCAACCGCCGAATTGCTCCTTCCATATCCCCATCAGATTGACAATATCGAGGGGCGATATTACAATATCATTAGACAATATCGGCTCGCGATATTATAGCAAAAGGAGGTGGCGGCCTGATGGGAAGCTCTCACCGCGGTCCTCTGACCGAACCTATGTTTTATGTCCTCATGTCCTTTCTCCGGCGGGACATGTGCGGCACGGAGATCACAGAATTTGTAGAGCGCAGGACCCGGGGCCGGGTGAAGCTGGGGCCGGGCACCCTGTACACCCTGCTGGGGAAGTTCCAGGACGAGCAGCTCATCCAGGAGACTGAGGTGGAGGGGCGTAAGCGTACCTACCACATCACCCCCAAGGGCCGCCAGGTCTTTCAGGACGAGCTGGAGCGGCTGCGGGCCTGTGTGGCGGACGCGGAGGAGGAGGGATTTGTATGAGGCATGTGTGGAAGCTCACGCCGGTGAGCTGCTATGACCTCTCCGGTTTGGAGAGCTGGCTGGAGAGCCTGGCCGCCCAGGGGCTCTTCCCCAAAAAGATCCGGCCGGTCCGCTCTGTCTTTACCCGGGGGACCCCCAGGCCGGTCCGCTACCGGATCGAATACTGCAAAAAGGCCGGCCGGGACGGCCTGCCCCAGGATCTGGTGGAGCTGTACCGGGAGTTCGGCTGGGACTATGCGGGTCCCCTGCCCAACCGCACCCTGCTGCTCTTCTCCACCCAAAACCCCCAGGCGGAGGAGCCCCACACCGACCCGCCCCTCCAGGGGGAGCTGTTGGAACAGCTGCTGCGGAAGCTGAAGCAGGAGCTGTGGGTCAGCGCCGCCTGCCTGCTGCTCCTGGCGGTACTTCTGGTCTGGACGTTCCGCACCCCCTTCCCTCTGCTCTATTGGGTGAAGTCTTTTACCCCCTTCTATGGGGCGGCCAGTATTTTGTTCGGCATTGTCGCCCTCTTCCAGCAGGGGCGGGACTACAGACGGCTCTCCCGCGCGGTCCGGCAGCTCAAGGATGGGGTCCCTCTCCCCCACCCCATCGCCTACCCCCGCCGCACCTGGTCCCAGATAATCGCCGCGCTTTTGTGCATCGGGCTTCTGTTTACCATCTACTTCCATCCGATTTTGGAGACCTGGGAGCTCAACTTCGCCCCGGAGCCCCAAGTGGAGGACTACTTTATCCCCCTGTCCCTCCAGGAGCTGGAGGGCGGCTCTCCCATGTTCTATGGGCACACCTACCTGGACCACTCCCCCCTCTGCTGGGACCAGGTCCGGGTGGTCCAGTCCGATCAGGAGAGGCGCGAAAACGCCCGCATCCGTCTGGAGCTCTCCTGGTACCGGCCCTTGTTCCCCTCCCTGGCACAGCCCATGGCCCGGGACCTGCTCCTGAGCGCCCTGCCTCTGGACGGGGACGGCTGGTGGTCCGCCCCAGCCCGTGAGTGGGACAACTGGACGGTCACCGAGTATAAGTTGGACGGCGTGGACTGGTGCGCCGTGGCCTTCCAGCCGGAGGGTGCCTTCCAGGCGGCGGCCCTCGCCGGAAACGGCCAGGCGGTCCTGGTGCAGTACACCGGGCACGGCGATCTGACCGGCCATCTGGACGGCCTGGCCGCCATGGTACAGTAGCTCCGCCGCTCTCCACTCTTCACTCTCTCCCATGGAGGTGTTCCCATGAACGCTGTGTTAAGATGGAATCCTTACCCAGAATATGACCTCTCCGCCCTGGAGGGCTGGCTGGAGGAGTTGGTCCGGGAGGGGCTGACAGTCCGGGTCTGGCTGGGGCCGCTGGCCCTCTGCCGGCGGGGACAGGCGCACCCAAGCCGCCGCTTCCGCATCCAGCCTGCCTGCACCCGGGAGAGCGCCTCCTATCCCCCGGAGCGCGGGTTGATGGAGCTGTACCAGGAGGCGGGCTGGACCTACTGGCGGAACTGCCCCGGCGGCCTGGGCTTTCTGTTCTACACCGACCGTCCGGATGCCCCAGAGCCCTACACCGACCCGGAGTCCAAGGCGATGGCCCTGGATGGCCTGCGGCGGCGGTTCCGCTGGGACGTCATCCGGACGCTGGCCGGTTTTTTCCTTGAGGGGTTGTATTGCTTCCTTCTCTTCCCCAAGGTCCATTCCGGCGACTTCACACTGCCAACTCCGGTATTTCTCTTCTTCCTGTTCTATGGCGTTCTGGTCCTGCTCTTATCCATTCAGGAGCGGCGGGGGATGGAGCGCACCTGCCGCCGGCTGGAGGAGGGAGAGGCTAATCCCCTCCCTCCGGCCCGGAAGCTGGGGCTGCTGAAGGGAGCGGTGGAGCTGTCCGCCCTGTTCCTCTGGCTGCTCTG
>CALWWF010000192.1 GCA_944385165.1 uncultured Oscillospiraceae bacterium | reverse complement strand
CGCCCACAGAGCCGGTGGACTCGCCGGAGCCGAAGAAGCCGCCGGACTTTTTCCGCAGCTCCCGCAGGTCCAGGCGCAGGCGGCAGCACATGCTGCGCACGTCGGAGGGCTCCATGTCGGAGTTAATGTAGTTGGAGAAGTAGGGGGTGCCGTACTTGGCGGTCATCTCAAAGAGAAGCTTATTATTTTCCGTCTCGCTCCAGTCGAAGTCCTTGGTGATGGAGTAGGTGGGGATGGGGTACTGGAAGCCCCGGCCGTTGGCGTCCCCCTCGATCATGATCTCGATGAAGGCCTTGTTGACCATGTCCATCTCTTTCTTACAGTCCCCATAGGTGAAGTCCATCTCCTTGCCCCCCACGATGGCGGGCAGGTTCTCCAGGTCCTTGGGCACCGTCCAGTCCAGGGTGATGTTGGAGAAGGGGGCCTGGGTGCCCCAGCGAGAGGGGGTGTTCACCCCGTAGACGAAGCACTGGATGCACTGCTTGACCTCCTTCTGGGTCAGGTGGTCCACCTTGACAAAGGGGGCCAGATAGGTGTCGAAGGAGGAGAAGGCCTGGGCCCCCGCCCACTCGTTCTGCATGATGCCCAGGAAGTTGACCATCTGGTTGCACAGGGTGGACAGGTGCTTGGCGGGAGAGGAGGTGATCTTTCCGGGGATGCCCCCCAGCCCCTCCTGGATGAGCTGCTTCAGGGACCAGCCGGCGCAGTAGCCGGTGAGCATGGACAGATCGTGGAGGTGGATCTCCGCATTGCGGTGGGCGTCGGCAATCTCCTGGTCGTAAATTTCAGACAGCCAGTAGTTGGCGGTGATGGCCCCGGAGTTGGACAGGATAAGGCCGCCCACCGAGTAGGTGACGGTGGAGTTCTCCTTCACCCGCCAGTCGTTGATCTGCAAATAGTTGTCCACCAGCTCCTTATAGTTGAGCAGCGTGGACTTGACGTTGCGCACCTTCTCCCGCTGTTTGCGGTAGAGGATGTAGGCCTTGGCCACGTCGGCATACCCCGCCTCAGAGAGGACTTTCTCCACGCTGTCCTGGATGTCCTCCACGGCGATACGGCCGTTTTTGATCTTGGGCTCAAAGTCCGCGGTCACCCGCAGAGCCAGCAGGTCGATGACGCTGGGGTGGAACTGCTTGTCCAGGGCCTGAAAGGCCTTGGTAATGGCGGCGCTGATCTTGCCGATCTCGAACCGGGCCTCGGACCCGTCCCGCTTGGTTACCTGATACATAGAAACTCCCTCACTTTTTTCCATATAGCCAAACGCCCCGGACACGCGCGGGGCCGCAGCAGGCGTATTCCTACTATAGCACTTCTCCTTCGCTTGGTCAATATCTTGTTTCGTAGAAAAGTTCCAGGCACAAGATATAGTTTTTTCCGAAGTTTCCGTAAATTGTACACCTCCTGCGGACAGGCCGGCAGCCATTGAAATCCCCAGCCCTTGCGCCCCAGGGGATTGCAGAGAAAACAAAGTTCCATCCCCTCCCTCCGCCGTCCACAAGCGCTCTTGTTCCAGGAGGAAAAACGTGATAAAATACCACAGTTGTGATTGGGAGTGTTTCGCCGCCCCGGCGGCGAGTGACTTTCCCAGCGATGGGAAAGTCACCAAAGGATCGCCGGGGGACGCCGCAAGGGTGAACTGCGTTCGCCATGACGGCTTTCCCTACCCCCTCTGTCTCGCTGCGCTCGACATCTCCCCCTGACAGGGGGAGTCGGCCCCCAGACCCCCATTCACGGGGGCCGCCAATGCGGAGGTTTTCCTTTCACGCAAAGGCGCGGGTGGCTTCGTCGTCGCGGATTTCGTATCCCTCGCTTCGCCCTGGCGGGCAAAGCTCACTCACTGCATCGCTCCTCCTCTCCAACGCGAACCCGCTTCGCTGGGCTTCGCGTTGGGGGCCGCCTTCGGCGGCCTTTTGGCGCATCTCCAGAATGTGCGCCTTTTGACGCGGTGGGGCTCAATTGCAGCTCAGAAATACGGCGTGCCCTGGAACGCTTCCTGCTTGCCGTGGGGGAACCTCTGGGGCTCCCGCCAAGGCTTCCCCCTTAAAGGGGGAAGCTGTCAGCCGAAAGACTGACTGATGAGGGTGTGTATCGAATTTCTGCTTCTTTCTTTACGACCCCACCCTCATCCGCCTCGCATTCGCTCGGCACCTTCCCCCTTGGAGGGGGAAGGCTTTTGGACGGGTCTAGGACCCGCCCCTACGAAATCCTAAGAGCCTTTTTCGGATTCGCCATAGGGCCCGGTCCCAGCAGATCGGCCCGCCGTCATTCGCACCAAGAGCATTGGCTAGGGAACCCAGGCGCAGTTCTTGAATCGCAGCAATTCTAATTTTTGCGAACTCAGGGCCCCTGTGGGCCCGGATTGAATTGCACCCAAGCACTCCTGGTTTTGCGCGCCGGAAGGGCTTTGCGCGCCTTCAAGAGAGCACCCCCGTAAACGGGGGTCTGGGGGGATTTAGCATGGCAAACGAAGTTTGCCTCTGTAAATCCCCCCAGGGGCGTTTTGCCTACTTTGCCGCCATGGGCAAAGTAGGTCGCCGCCGCAGCGGCGAAATTTTTCTAATGTGCTGCCCTCTTCCAGGGCTTGCATGATAAAATGTGGAGAGAAACTGACATGATTCGTTATGACGCTGGACAATATGATATTGCAGTCATCGGCGCGGGCCACGCGGGCATTGAGGCCGCCCTGGCCGCCGCCCGCATGGGCCTGAAAACGGTGTGCTTCACCATCAACCTGGACGCGGTGGGCAACATGCCCTGCAACCCGGCCATCGGCGGGACGGGGAAAGGCCACCTGGTGCGGGAGCTGGACGCCCTGGGGGGTGAGATGGGCAGGGCTGCGGACAAGGCCTGCATCCAGTACCGCATCCTGAACCGGGGAAAGGGTCCCGCCGTCTGGTCCCTCCGGGCTCAGGCGGACCGGCGGGAGTACCAGAAGGTGATGAAGCACACCCTGGAGCTCCAGGAAAATTTATGGGTGAAGCAGGCGGAAGTGGTGGAGGTCCTCACGGAAAACGGGGTGGTATCCGGGGTGGTCACCCACACCGGGGCCACCTACCGGGTGAAGGCCGCCGTGGTGGCCACCGGCACCTATCTGGGGGGACGCACCATCGTGGGGGAAGTGGTCCGGGACTCCGGCCCCGACGGTCTGGCCGCCGCCCTGCCCCTCACCCAGTGCCTGGTGGACCTGGGGCTGTCCATCCGCCGGTTTAAGACGGGAACGCCCCCGAGGGTAAACCGCCGGTCGGTGGATTTTTCCAAGATGCAGCTTCAGGAGGGGGACCCGGACGCCCAGCCCTTCTCCTTCTCCACCCAAGCCCAGCCGGAGAACCGGGCGGTATGTTACCTCACCTACACCAATGAGGACACCCACGCCATCATCCGCTCCAACCTGGACCGCTCCCCCCTGTACGACGGCACCATTGAGGGCGTCGGACCCCGGTACTGCCCCTCCATCGAGACGAAGATCGTGCGCTTCCCCCAGAAGGAGCGCCACCAGCTGTTCATCGAGCCTATGGGCCTGGACACCGAGGAGCTGTACATCCAGGGCTTCTCCTCCTCCCTGCCGGAGGAGGTGCAGATCCAGATGCTCCACACTATCCCCGGCCTGGAGCGGGCGGAGATGACCCGGTGCGCCTACGCCATCGAGTACGACTGCGTGGACCCCACGGAACTGGAGCCCACCCTGGAGACCAAGAAAATCCCTGGACTGTATGGGGCGGGGCAGTTCAACGGCTCCTCCGGCTATGAGGAGGCCGCCGCCCAGGGGTTCATCGCCGGGGTAAACGCCGCATTGAAGATCCAGGGCAAAGAACCCCTGGTCCTCCGCCGGGACCAGGGGTACATCGGAGTGCTCATCGACGACCTGGTGACAAAGGGGACCAACGAGCCCTACCGGATGATGACCTCCCGCACTGAGTACCGCCTGCTCCACCGGCAGGACAACGCCGACCGGCGGCTCACCGCCATCGGATACCAGCTGGGCCTGGTGCCCCGGGCGCAGCTGGAGGCAGTGGAGCGGAAGTACGCCGCCGTGGAGCGGGAGTGTAAACGCCTGGAGCACACCGGCGCGGCCCCCAGCCCGGAACTGGACTGTTTCCTGGCCAGTTTAGGGGAGAGCGCCGCGACCAACGGGGCGAGGCTCTCCGACCTGCTCCGGCGGCCCCCCGTCACCTACGCCGCTCTGGCCCCCTTTGACCCGGACCGGCCTAAGCTTCCCCAGGCGGTGCGGGAAGAGGTGGAGATCACCATCAAATACCAGGGCTACATCGACCGCCAGCTGCGCCAGGTGGAGGAGATGAAAAAGCTGGAAAACCGCCGCCTCCCCGACGACGTGGACTATGAGGCCATCCAGGGCCTGCGCCTGGAGGCCCGGCAGAAGTTGAGCCGCATCCGCCCCAAAAACCTGGGCCAGGCCAGCCGGGTGTCCGGGGTGTCCCCGGCGGACGTGGCGGTGCTAATGGTATATTTGAAGCAAAATGGCAGTGTTTGATCTTGGAGGACCGTCTATGGACGTTTTTATGCTATGGCACGTATACGAGCAAAAAGATGATTTTGGTGTCCAGGATGAGGAAAAGCTGATCGGCGTTTTTTCCTCGGAGGCCAATGCGCAGGAAGCGATCGAACGGTTAAAAGATAAGGAAGGGTTTCGGGACCTCCCCCTGAGTTGTTTCGAGATCCATAAGACAACGGTGGACCAGGTCGGCTGGGAAGATGGATTTGCCACAGTCCGCTGGAAGGAATCAGAGTGAGGTGTTCCATGAAGATACGACAAATCCAAGGAAATACCTGGGTTCTGGAGGGAATCGAGTGGATTCCCTTCTATAAGCTGGATGACCGTCGCTGTATCCTGCTGGATACCGGCTTGGGCCAGGAGCGGGAGGATCTGGAGAGAACCCTCCAGGCCCTCGGTCTGACCCCGGCGGGTATTTTATGCTCCCACGCCCATGTGGACCACGGCGGGAACAACCGGTATTTCCAGGAAAAATATCATATTCCCGTGGCCCTCACCGCCAGGGAGGCGGGGATGTGTGCCAGCATTTTGAATCTGAAGTGCTACTTTCTCATGCTCTCCCCGGACACGGTGTCCCGGGAGGCCTCCAACCTGGTCCACACCCCGGACGTGACCGTCCCGGACGGGGACGGCCCCTTCTCCTTTGCCGGGGCGGAGTTCCAGATCCTCCAGACCCCCGGCCACTCGGCGGGACACATCGCCATCAAGACCCCGGACAACGTGTGCTATGTGGGGGATGCCCTCCTGTCCCGGGAGCAGCTAGGGGCCAAGCTGCCCTACTGCCTGTCCCACCAGGCGGGCATCGAGAGCCGGGAGAAACTGCGTGGTGTGGACGCGGACTTCTTCCTCATGGCCCACCGGGGGGTGTGCTCCCGGGGGGAACTGAGCCAGCTTATCGACGACAACCAAGCCCTGGCCCAGAAGCGGGCGGGGGAGGTCCTCTCCCTCATCACCGGCCCCATGACCATCAGTGAGATCACCCGGGCGGTGTGCGGCTATTTCAAGCTCTTCCCCCACAAGCCCTCCCGGGCCCTGCGCTTCGAGCGGAACATCCGCTTTTTCGTGGAGTACCTGCTGGACCGGGGGGACCTGATTTTAGAGACCGACCGGGGGGTGGCCGTCTACCGTCCGGCGGACCCCCAGGGGGCTCCCGTTTTGTAAAAAGTATTTGACATTTCCTTCTGCCTGTGGTATAACATAGATGTCAAAAGAATTTGACATTCCAATGTTCAAAGGAGGCAGAGCGATGGATTCCCAAGGAAGTTTGATGTTCGCGTATCTGTTTTTGGCGCTGCTGGTGTTGTCGGTGGTGCTGATCGTGTGGATGTTCGTCTCCCTGGTCCGCTCGGAGCTGGAGGACGAGCGGCGGAAGATGATCGTGGGGAAGGCCAGCACCTGGGCTTTTATCGCCACAGTGGGCGCGACCTTGATCGAGACGGTTGAAGTGGCCCTCCGGCAGCCCAACGGGGAGCCCACCGCCCCCTTTATCCGGCTGGCAACGGCGGCATTGCTGTACGCCATTTTCCTGGGGTGGTTCAAGCACAAGTACGGAGGCTGAGGCATGGAAAACCAAATTCGCGCCCTTCGGAAGGAGAAAGGCATCTCCCAGGAGGACCTGGCCCGCCGGTGTGGGGTGTCCCGTCAGACCATCAACGCCATCGAGAACAATAAGTACGACCCCACCCTCTCCCTGGCCTTCCGCTTGTCCCGGGAGCTGGGGGTTCCGGTGGACGGGCTGTTCACTCCGGCTGAACCCGTGCAGCCCCATTGAAAAAAGAGCAAAACACCGCCGGACCCGGTTCTCCCGGGCCCGGCGGTGTTGTTCTGCCGGTATTCTGTTATGGTTTAATTCTGTTCCGGAGCGGGGGCCAGGTATTCGCCCATGACATAGCCCTCTTCAAAGTTGCCGCCGCCGGTGGAGTAGCGGATGTGGACCCAGCCGTTGCCCGCGTCCCCCAGAACGGTGACGGTAGCCCCGTCGGAGGTGCTGGCCTGGACCGAGTAGTCAGTGCCCGGGCCGGAGCGGATGTTCAGGCCGCCGGTGGCGCCGGTGATGACCGCGTCAGTGTTGGGCTCCAAGGCGCTGCCAGTGGTAGAAGAGCCCTCCTCTCCGTCGGAGGTGTTGGGCACAATATTCTCCCCGGTGCCGTCGCCGGTGCACTGGACCGTACAGGTCGCGGTCTGTCCGCCGGCAGAGGCGGTAATGGTCACGGACACCTGGTCGCTGCCCCGGTACACGTTGGTGATGTTGCCGTAGCCGTCCACGGTGGCGATCTCCTCGTTGCTGCTGGTCCACTCCACCGTCACCTGGGCCTCGGGGGTGGGGGTGGCAGAGAGCTGGAAGGTCTCCCCCGCCTGGAGGGTAACCTCTGTACGGCTGAGGGTCAGGCTCTCTAAGGTGACGTTCTCCGTGGACACGGCGCCGTCCTGACTGGTGTCGGAGCCGCTGCTGGAGGCCGGGTTCCCAAAGAGCATGGGGGACAGGGTGGTGATGACGATGATCACCGCCGCGATGATCAGCACCAGGGAGACCACCAGCCCCGCCACATGCAGGGGATTGGTCTGTCCGCCCCGGCTGGCCCGGGCGCCCCCCGCCACCCGGCGGCCGCCCACCGGGGGATAGCTGCGCCCGCCGGGCTTCTCATCACAGAAGGGGCAGCGTTTATAGGTCGTAGAGTATTCTTCCCCGCAGTTCTCACAGCGGATCACATCCGTGTTCCGGCGGGGGGGTGCTTTCTTAGTAGCCATAAGGAGGTTCCTCCTGAAACAGTGAAATCATAGGCCGGGCATACGCGCGGTCTCAGCCTTCATTTTACAGGGAATTAACCGGGCCGTCAACCGGAAACGGCGAAATCACAAATTTTTAACAAAATTATGTCAACCTATGTCGCACGTTGGGGTGTGAACTTCTTGACCATAGCGCCCCTTTCTCTTATAATAAATCCCATCAGGCCCGCCCCGCCCCAGCGGAGCGGGACAAATGTCAACCGCCGCTTCCCGCGGCGATGCCGGCTTGGGAGGGACAAGAAGGGATGAAGCCAGGAATGATGACAGCGGCCCAGGTCCACAAACAGTACAGCGAAGCGGTCACCGCCTTCCGGCGGTGGGTCCCGGACCCGGCCCTGCGCCAGGCCTTCCAGAGGGAGACAGACGGGTTTTTCCGCCGCTGCGCCCTGGGGGTGTGGCAGGCGGACAACGCCTCGGAGATCACCCCCCGGCATGTGGAGTTCTATAACGCCATCTACTCTGGGCAAGCCGCCTCCCCCGCCGCCCTGTACTGGGAGGTGGCCTCCGGGGTGGCCAACTATGACCTGTTCCAGCCCCCCGCCTTCTTCGCCTCCCTGCGGGAGTACGACCGGCGGAAGGGCGCCACCCTGGCCCGGCGGTTCGTGGACCAGATGACCCTGATCCTCCTGCTGTTCGCGGCGGTGGACGGGGTGATCAGCGAGTCCGAGGCCGGTTTCGTCAATTCCTGCGCCGATGTCCTGCTGGAGCTGTGCGGCAAGGACGGTCTCACCGGGGACCGCCCCGCTTTGAAGGCGGACGAGTTTATCTCCCGCCGCCCCGCCCCCCCTCAGGAGGCTCCAACGGAGGCGGCCCCCACCGCCGAGGGACCCGGGGAGGCGCCGGCGGAGCCGGAGCCCACCCTGGAGGAACTGATGGCAGAGCTGGACGGCCTGTGCGGCCTTCAGAAAGTGAAGGAGGACGTGAAGAGCCTCATCAACCTGGTGAAGGTCCGAAAGCTCCGGGAGGAGGCGGGCCTGCCCGTGCCCCCCATGTCCCTGCACCTGGTGTTTCTGGGCAACCCGGGCACCGGCAAGACCACGGTGGCCCGGCTGCTGGCCAAACTCTACCACGCCATCGGGGTGCTGCCCAAGGGCCAGCTGGTGGAGGTGGACCGCTCCGGCCTGGTGGCCGGCTTTGTGGGGCAGACCGCTCTGAAAACCAGCGAGGTGATCCAGAAAGCCATCGGGGGCGTACTGTTCATTGACGAGGCCTACGCCCTGGCCAGCGGCGAGAACAGCAGCGACTTCGGCCGCGAGGCCATCGAGGTGCTGCTGAAAAACATGGAGGACCACCGGAAAGACCTGATCGTCATCGTGGCCGGGTACGCCAAGCCCATGGAGCGCTTCCTCCACTCCAATCCCGGGCTGGAGTCCCGGTTCAACAAATACTTCTACTTTGAGGACTACAACGGGGAGGAACTCTTCTCCATCTTCCAGTCCATGTGCCAAAAGAACGGCTATGTCCTCTCCCCCCAGGGGGCGGAACAGGCAAAGGCGGAGCTGCTGGAGCTGTACGAGAACCGGGACGAGAACTTCGGCAAAGCCCGGGACGTGCGCAACCGGTTTGAACAGGCGGTAGCCCGCCAGTCCAACCGGGTGGCCCAGCTGGACTCCCCCACCCGGGAGCAGCTGATGGAGCTTCTCCCCGAAGATTTGACGGAGCCGGAGGCCCCGGAAAAAGATTAGGATTTGTTATGAAGATTGCATTTTATACTCTTGGTTGTAAAGTCAACCAGTACGAGACCCAGGCCCTGGAACAGCTGGCCGTCCAGCGGGGCCACAGCCTGGTCCCCTTTGAGGATGCGGCGGACGCCTACGTCATCAACACCTGCACCGTCACCGCCGTCAGCGACAAGAAGTCCCGGCAGGTAATCCGCCGGGCCCGGAAGGCCGCCCCGGACGCGGTGATCGCCGTGTGCGGCTGTTATCCCCAGACCCACCCGGGGGATGTGGAAAAGCTGGGGGTGGACCTGATCTCCGGCACCGGGGACCGCACCGGCTTTGTGGAGCTGCTGGAGCGGGAGTGGAGGGAGCGGCAGCCCATCACCGCCCTGGACGACGCCCTCCAGCGCCGGGTCTTCGAGCCCCTCCCCGCCGGCGGCCTGGAGGGCCGCACCCGGGCCATGCTGAAGATTGAGGACGGGTGCGTCAACTTCTGCTCCTACTGCATCATCCCCTACGCCCGGGGGCGCATCCGCTCCCTGCCGTTAGAGGACTGCGTCCGCCAGGCCAAAGCCCTGGAGGGGGAGGGCTACCGGGAGATCGTCCTCACCGGCATCGAGATCTCCTCCTGGGGGCAGGACCTGCCCGAGAGGCCGGAGCTTATGGAGGTCATCGAGGCCATCTGTCAAGCCCTCTCCCCGGACACCCGGGTGCGCCTGGGCTCTCTGGAGCCCCGGACCATCACCCCAGAGTTTTGTGCCCGGGCGGCAAAGCTGCCCAATCTGTGCCCCCACTTCCATCTGTCCATGCAGTCGGGCTGCGACACAGTGTTGGCCCGGATGAACCGGAAGTATGATTCCGCCCGGTATTACGAGAGCGTGAAATTACTCCACGAGACCTACCGCCGCCCCGCCGTCACCACAGACCTGATCGTGGGCTTCCCCGGGGAGACGGAGGAGGAGTTCCAGCAGACCCTAGAGTTTATCCAGAAGTGCGCCTTCTCCGCCATGCACATCTTCCCCTACTCCCGGCGGCCTGGGACGCCGGCGGCCAAGATGGCCGGTCAGGTCCCCAACGCCGTCAAGGAGGCGCGCGCCCACCGGGCCGGGGAGACCGCCCGGAGAATGCAGGAGGCCTACCTGGACGCCTGGGTGGGAGAGACGGTTCCCGTCCTCTTTGAGGAGGAGCGGGAGGGGCTGTGGCGGGGCCACACCACCCGGTACTGCGAGGTGGCGGCCCCCTCGCCGGAGGACCTGCACAACCAGCTGCGGCAGGTGCGCGTCACCGGCCGCCGGGACGGGGTCCTCCAGGGGGAATTGATATGAGCCGGATCAAACGGGTCCCCTGCGGCGACGTGAACTGCCATCTGATCCAGGGAGAGCAGGGGGCCATTCTGGTGGACACAGGCCGAGCCGGCTACGGGGAGAAGCTGCTCCCCCTGTGCCAGCGGTGGGACGTGCGGCTGATCGTCCTCACCCACGGCCATCTGGACCACACCCAGAACGCCGCCTTTCTGTCCCAGCGGCTGGGAGTCCCCATCGCCATGCACCGGGCGGACCGGGAACTGCTGACGGACAACGACCGCCAGCCTCTCCAGGCCCACCGGCCCCTGGGCAAGCTCATCCGCAATCTGTCCCGGAAGGGATTCCGGGACACCCTTCTGCCCCCCTTCCAGCCGGACCTGTTCCTGGAGGAGGGGGACGAGCTGTCCCACTTTGGGGTGAACGCCCGGGTGGTGGCCCTCCCCGGCCACACGGCGGGCTCCATCGGCTTGCAGACGGAGGACGGGGCACTTCTGGTGGGGGACGCCCTGGTCCATCTGTTCTCCGTCTCCCCCGCCCTGGTCTACGCCGACCGGCGGCAGATGGAGGAGAGCATGGAGAAGATCCGCTCCCTGCGCCCCACCGCCCTGTATTTCGGCCATGGCCGTCCCGTTCAGGGGTTGTAAACGGGCCAAAACCTGGTATACTAGAAAAAACGCTCCGAAGGGAGGTGAAGGCATGACGCGCGCGGAGTTTGACGCTCTCTTTGAAAAGTACAAGAAGCACTATCTGCCCACCAACCAGGGGCAGATCCAGGAGCGGCTGAACAAGCTGGCGGATGAGAACGGAAACATCTCCTCCCAGGCTCTGGCCATCTTCTCCTTTATTGAGTCCGTCCAGTACACCAACGACATGCTCTATTCCGTTTTGTCGGAGGCCCTTCAGGTGAAGGACTGATCTCATGATGCCGCCCCGCCGGGGCGGCATTCAGCTTGTCAAAAAAGCCCTCCTGCAAGGAGTTCCGCCGTCCGCAGACGGCGGAATAAAATGAAATCCCGTCATTTCCGAGGACATGTGCCTCGGAAATGACACTTCTCGCGAAATTTTTGCCGACAATTTC
>CALWWF010000191.1 GCA_944385165.1 uncultured Oscillospiraceae bacterium | reverse complement strand
ACGATGATCACGTCGCCGTCCACGCCGTAGGTCACGCCGGCGGCGTCCATAGCGGTCATAGCGCCATAGGCCTCATTATCGTTCTGGCAGATGACCACGTTGAACTGGCCAGCGTAGCTCTGGCAGTAGGACTCCATGACTTCCTGGCCGCCGGCCTCGGTGAAGTCGCCGTTCTGGGAGTCCAGGATGGTCCAGCCCTCACGGTCAGCGATCTCCTTAAAGCCCTCGGTACGACCGATGGTGGCGGAGGCGCCGGTGGAGCCCTCGATGACTAGGGCGTTGATCTCGCTGATGCCCTTGGCCTCGGCATAGGCCTTCAGCCACTCGCCGCAGGCAAGACCCTCGGTCTTAAAGTCGGAGCCCACCCAGGACACATACTTGTCGGAGTCGTCAATGGTACGGTCAATGACGATGACGGGGATGCCCGCATCCTCACACTCGGTCAGCACGGCGTCCCAGCCAGTGGAGACGATGGGGTCGACAATGATGTAATCCACGCCCTGCTGGATGAAGTTACGGATGGCGTCCAGCTGCACGGCGGAGTCGTTATCGGCGTCGCTGAACAGCAACTCATAGCCGTTGGCCTCGCTGAACACGTCATAGGCGGACTGGGTGGAGGCGGTGCGCCAGTCGGACTCGTGGCCCACCTGAGCAAAGCCTACGGTGATCACATCGCCGCTGGTGGAGGCGTCCCCGCTGGTGGAGGCGTCAGTGCCAGAACCGGAGGTGCTGGTGCTGGTGGTGCCGGAGCTGCCGCAGGCGGCCAGGGACAGGGCCATAGTCAGGCCCAGAGTCAGGGCAAGCACTTTCTTTTTCATGTTGAATCGCTCCTCACTTTCGATTTTCCAATTTGGGTCCGGCTCTCGCGCTCAGAGGTTGTCCGGACTTCTTGACTGGAGTATACCGTTTCTTTGCCGTCCTGTCAATAATTTGTTCGTATAATTTGTATTTTCATCTTATTAAACAATACAAATCGTGTCAAATACTTCTTCAAAAAGTGATACAATTTTGTGCATCCTTGAATTTTGTTTCATTTTTTGCTTGAAAACAATTATTTTATTGATTTTTGATCTGTTTTTATTTCAAATAGTTTGTTAAATTTTTGTTAAAGACTCTTTGTAAAAATGGCGAACCTCCCTTTTCTCCCAAGTGTTCTCTCAATTTTTCCGGTAAAATTACTAAAAAATGCGAGGGAAATGTGAGGGAAACAAGGAAAGCTGCCCTCCGCCTTCCCCTCATTTTGACAGGCGTGCAAATTTCTTTCCCATACAAATCTCAAAATTGTATTGAAATCTCAGTACAAATGTGCTATTCTTTTGGTACATTCCAAACCCTGACTGGAGGGACTCGTCCCATGGCACCCAAATATCAGATGGTGGCGGACTCTCTGCGGGCGGATATTCTGGACGGAGTCTACCAAAAGCGGATGCTCCTGCCCACCGAGCAGCTTTTGTGCCAGCAGTTTCAGGTCAGCCGCCAGACCGTGCGGCAGGCCCTCTCCCTGCTGGCCTCGGAGGGGCTGATCGAGCGCCGCCAGGGCAGCGGTTCCCACATCCGGGACCTGTCCAAGCCGCCCCCGCTCCCCCGCCGCTCCATCGCCGTTGTCACCACATACATCAGCGACTACATTTTCCCCAGCATCCTGCGTGAAGTGGAGAATGTCCTCTCCGAGCACAACAGCGCCCCCCTGCTCTTCGCCACCCAAAATCAGGTGTCCAACGAGCGTAAGGTCCTCAACACTCTGCTGGACCTCCCTTCTCTAGACGGCGTGCTGGTGGAGGGGACCAAAACCGGGCTGCCCAATCCAAACCTGGACCTGTACCGCCGCCTCATCGACCGGGGCATTCCGCTGGTGTTCATGAACGGGAACTACACCGAGCTCACCGGAAGCCTGTCCGTGCTGGATGACAACTATGGCGGCGGCGAGATGCTGGTCCACTACCTCCACCAGCGGGGCCACAAACGCATCGCCGGAATCTTCAAAAATGACGACATCCAGGGGCACCAGCGCTACGCCGGCTACGCCGATACCCTGCGCACTCTGGGCCTCCCCTTTGAGGACCGGCAGGTCCTCTGGTACAGCACGGAGGAGAAGGAATCCCTCTTCTCTGACCGGGTGGGGGTCCGTTTTCTGGAGCAGACCCTGGCGGGGTATACCGCCGTCATCTGTTATAACGACGAGATCGCCAGCCGCCTGGTATCCCAACTGGTCAAACGGGACGTGGTCATTCCCGGGGACCTGGCGGTGGTCAGCTTTGACAACAGCCAGTACAGCGAGATGACCACTCCCCGCATCACCTCCTTGTCCCACGGAACCCACAATGTGGGCCGGATGGCGGCGGAGCTGCTGATGCGGGTGTTTCAGGGGGAGTCTTGCCAGTCGGAGACCGCCCCCTGGACCCTGGTGCAGAAGGAGAGCAGCTGACCCCCACCAAAGACGAAAAACGCAAAAATCCCCCGGCTCACGCCGGGGGATTTTTCTGTTATCCGCAGTCTTTCCGGGAAAAAATCACATACTCTGGAGCTGCTCCTCCAGCTTGGCCACCAGGGCCCGGAGGTGGACGGCCCGCTCCTGCTCCTCTTTTACCACATGCTCCGGGGCCTTGTTCAGGAAGCCGGGGTTCTGGAGCTTGGTCTCCAGCTTCTGAAGCTCGGCGGAGTTCTTCTTCAGCTCCTTCTCCATACGGGCCTTCTCCTTTTCCAGGTCCACCAGCTCCGCCATGGGCATAGACACCTGGGCGGCGTGGGTGACCACGGTGACAGAGCCGGCCTCAGGGGCGGTACCGGGAGCCGCAAAGTCCACCTGGCTGGCGTAAGCCAGCTTCTTCAGGAAGGCCTCGCCCAGGCGGAAGGTGTCGTGCTGGGCGGTGGCCACGGTGAGGCGGGCCTTCTTGCTGGGGGGCACGTTCATCTCAGAGCGGCGGGTGCGCACGGCCCGGATCACGTCCATGATCAGCTCCATGGCCTTCTCCTCCTGGGAGAAGGCCATAGCCTCGCCGGCCACCGGCCAGCTCTGGAGCATGAGGAAGCCGCCCTCCTCTGCCCCCTCCTCGTGGGGCAGGGCCTGCCAGATCTCCTCGGTGATGAAGGGCATGAAGGGGTGCAGAAGCTTGAGCATCTGGGTCAAAACGTAGCAGAGCACCTGCTGGGCCCGGACCTTGCTGTCCTCGTCCTCCCCTTGGAGTCTCGTCTTGGTCAGCTCGATATACCAGTCGCAGTAGTCGTCCCAGATGAAGTCGTAGATCTTCTGGGCGGCCACGCCCAGCTCATAGCGCTCCATGTTGTCGGTGATCTCCCGGATGGCGGTGTTCAGCTTGGAGAGGATCCACTTGTCCTCCAGCTCCAGCTTCTCCGGCAGCTCGCACTTGTCGATGGTCAGGTTCATCATCAGGAAGCGGCTAGCGTTCCAGATCTTGTTGGCAAAGTTGCGCATGGCCTCGCACCGCTCGGTGTAAAAGCGCATGTCGTTGCCGGGGCTGTTGCCGGTGACCAGGTTGAAGCGCAGGGCG
>CALWWF010000190.1 GCA_944385165.1 uncultured Oscillospiraceae bacterium | reverse complement strand
GGCGACCCGGCGGAAAAGGTCCATCTGCTTTTGGACTACTCCCAGCGGCCCGGGGAGGAGATTGCAGACCCCTGGTATACCGGGGACTTTGAGACCACCTACTCCGACATTCTGGAGGGCTGCCAGGACCTGCTCCGGCACTGTCAAACCCACGACTTGGAGAAAACATGACCGCTTGGCAAAGAGGCGGCGGACCCACACGGTCCGCCGCCTCTTTTTTGGTGGTTTCCCCTTACATGATGTGCTCTTCCGCGCAGTTGTCCCGCACCCGCATCCCCATCTCCCCCGGGTCTCCCACCGGGAATTCCGCGATGCTGTCTGGGTCAAACTTGGGACACAGCCGCAGATGGGGATTGAGCCGCAGGTTGTCCCCCGTCGGGTGGGACGATTTCGATGGATTCTTTCGTTTTTTCACAACGCATCACCCCCAGGATTAGTATGGCCCGGCGCGCTGGAAACTTTGCGCCCGCTGCATGGCCGGCAAGAAACGGGATAAACTAGCTCAAACCGGATAAAGGAGCGTTGCGCTTATGATCAATGTACGAAAGGCGGCCATCATCGGCTGCGGCTTCGTGGGATCCTCCATCGCCTTCAGCCTAATGCAGCGGGGGCTTTATTCCGAACTGGTGCTCATCGACGTCGACCAAAAGAAGGCGGAGGGGGAGGCCATGGACCTGAGCCACGGCCTGCCCTACGCCGCCTCCATGCAGATCTACGCCGGGACATACGACGATGTGGCCGACTGCGCCATGGTCATCCTCACCGCCGGGGCCAATCAGAAGCCCGGGGAGACCCGTCTGGACCTGATCGACAAAAACGTGGCCATTTTAAAGAGCATCATCCCGGAACTGACCCGGCGCCTGTTCCAGGGTATCCTGCTGGTGGTGTCCAACCCGGTGGACGTGCTCACCTACGCGGCCTGGAAACTTTCCGGCCTGCCTGCCAAGCATGTGATCGGTTCCGGGACGGTGCTGGACACGGCGCGGCTGAAGTACCTGCTGGGGCAGTACCTGGGGGTGGACAGCCGGAACGTCCACGCCGCCGTCATCGGGGAGCACGGGGACAGCGAGCTGGCGGTGTGGAGCAGCGCCAACATCTCCAGTCTGGATCTGGACCACTTCTGCCAGCTGCGGGGGCGGAAGGATTACCGCTCTGAGCTGGACCGCATCTATCACGAGGTGCGGGACAGCGCATACGAGATCATTGAGCGCAAAGGCGCCACCTACTACGGCATCGCCATGGCGGTATCCCGCATCGCGGAGTGCATCGTGAAGGACGAGTCCGCCATGCTGCCCATCTCGGTGCTGCTGGAGGGGCAGTACGGCCTTCAAAACCTGTGCCTGAGCATCCCCACCATCGTGGGGCAGGACGGGGCGGAGACCGTCCTGGAGATCCCTCTGGCCCCCCAGGAGAAGGCCGCCCTTCTCTCCTCCGCCGGGCAGCTCCAGGAAGTCATCCAGCATTTGGAGCTCTCATAATCGAAAAAAGGATTTCCCCCTGGGCTGCCGCCCAGGGGGATTTCTTGTGCTATTTAGGCCGCACCACCCCCGCCTCCGGGCCGGTGAGGGGGATGTACCAGTTCCAGATCTCCACCGCAACTGCCCGGTCCAGGTCCAGGGGCTCGGTGAACTCCCAGTTGCCCAGGACGCACAGTTCATCGGGGTAGAACACGCTGTGCTTTCGCTCGAAGCTCTCAAACCGGGTGCCGTCCTCATAGAGCACCGCAAAAGGTCCGTTGGCCCAGGAGCCGACTTCGTAACTCCCGGTCGCAATCGCTCCAAGGGGGCTGATGGCAAAGGTGGTGGGGAAGGGCCACTCGCCGATGGCCCCGGTGAGTTCCACCTCTTTGACGGGATAGTTTTCTACCTGAAATGTCAGGTCCCAGTCGCCCTCAATGGGCTCCAGGGCCCGCTGTGTAATGAGCTTCCCGTTCACAGAACTAAATGTGATCCCATCTTTTTGATTTTCATACGCAGATGGGATTTCCTGGCTCAACCCGATATATTGCTTTCCATTCCAAATAAATGCGCAATCTTTCAGTTCCGCATCGCTTCCATGAAGGGGCTCTCCATCCATATAGGTTGTAAATGTAAAATGGCTGCTTCCAAGCAGAACGTTGTCCTCATCCTCCAAGATGACTTCGTCGGAGAGTTGGAAAATCACCTGGAGGGTCCCATCTGGGGCAAAGCCCATGGAGGACAGGCGGAATAGATCTGTTCCCTCCCCTTCCAGTTCTGCCGGAGTCTGCTCCGGAACCAGGACCAGGTCCCCGTTGTCAAGGGTCATGGTCTCCAGATACCGGTCGGACAACAGCTCCGTGGGCAGCGGCTGGGTATCCACGTCATAGATCCCTGTGGTGATCCGGCTTGCCTTCAGTTCCAGTTCCTCCACCTTTTCCGCCTGGTGATAGCCGCTCTGCTCCAACTCAAACAGCGCGGTATGGCGCTGCTCATCATAGGCGATGAGGGATGGGACAGCCATGACGCCGCTGCTCCCCCACTTTCTGGGGATAGCCGCACTAAGGCGGATGGCGTCATTGGAAAACCGCTCCCCCGTCAGGTCAGTCACTTCAATATAGATTTTCATCCGGTACTGGTCGGTCACCGCCGACACCACCCGGACTTCCACGTCCTGGTCCACCGCCACGGCCCCCTCCGGCTCCTGGCTGTAGGAGAGGAAGCCGCCCAAGACTTGGGCCAGCGTGTCCCGCAGGGTGGGGGACAGGGCCAGGGCCGAGGTGGTGAGCACCCCGCAGGCCAGCACCGCCGCCAGCAGCATCCGCACCGGGGGCCTTCTGCGCCTCTTTTGCGGCTGCTCCTGGACCATGGCCTGGACGATGCGGGCTTTCTGCTCCGGCGACAGGGTCACCCGCTCCATCTCTTTCCGGTATTCCCGTTCCATCATGTGTGCTCCACCTCCAGTCTCTCCCGGAGCATGGCCCTGGCCCGGCTGAGCTGAGAGCGCACCGTGCTCTCCCGCCGGCCCAGAATGGCCGCCGTCTCCCCGATGGAATATCCCTCATAGTAGAATAGGTGGACCGGGAGCCGGTATTTCTCCGGCAGGGCCAGCACCGCCGCCAGCACGCTCCCGTCCGGCTCCTCCGGGGGCGGGGCGGCCGCGCCGGCCGCCGCCTCCATGGGCAAATCCCGCTTCCGCCAGGGAGAGCGGTACAGGTCCGCGGCGCAGTGGGCCGCCACTTTGAGCAGCCACGCCTTCTCATGCTCCCCGTCCTGAAACTCCGGGGCGGCGCGCACCAGGCGCAGGAAGGTCTCCTGGGTCACGTCCTCCGCGTCCTCCCGGCTCCCCGTGCGGGCGTAGGCCAAGCGGTACACCGCCGGACCGTACTGCTCCACCAGCCGTTCCGCCTCTTCCCGCTGCATACCATCGCCTCCTTGTGTTTTCCTTCTGTCTATTACACGGGATTTCTGCCAAAAAGGCTGCAAAAAAGCGGAGAAGGTTTTTCTCACTTTTCCTTCTCCGCTTTTCCAAACAGCTCCATGGCCCCGATCACCACCAGGAAGCCTCCGAAACACTTCCGCAGCGCCCCCACCTCCAGGGCGGTGGCCGCCCAGGCGGACGCCCCGGCCAGCAGCAGCCCGGCGGCGATGGCGGGCAGCAGCGCCGGCTTTGCCACATAACCGTTTTTCAGGTGGGCGGGCAGGGCCATCAGCCCTGCGGGCAGGAAGTAGAGCAGATTGATGCCCTGGGCCAGATGCTGGTCCAGCCCGGCAAAGACGGTCATATACACCAGCAGCAAGGTGCCCCCGCCCACTCCAAAGCCGGACAGCACCCCGGTGACGCCTCCCGCCAGCAGGGGGATCAGCCAGTCGTTCACGAGAGGAAACACCTCACTCCCCCATAGAGCAGCAGCAGCCCGAACAGCCGCTTGAGCCAGGCCATCTTCATCCCTCGAAACCATCTGCCCCCCAGCCAGCCCCCCAGGGTCCCCCCGATGAGGTAGGGCAGGGCGGCCATCCAGTCCAGCCCGCCCCGGAACAGATAGATCCCCGCCGACAGTACGCACAGGGGCAAAATCACCGCCACCGAAGTGGCGAAGGCCTGCCGCTGGCTCAATCCGCACGTCCGGGTGAGCAGGGGCACCAGCACCGAGCCGCCCCCGCCGCCAAAGAATCCGTTGGCCAGCCCCGCCGCCGCCCCAGCCAGGGCAAAGCGCAGCTTCCCCGCCTTCTTCATGGCTACACCCCCTCCCGCCTAGTTTGCCGGGGGAGCTGTGTTTTTATGTGTCCCGCTCCCTCTCCAGCTGAGTGAAGTGCCGGTTCAACGCTGCCCTGCTGTTCTCCGTCAGCCAGCCGATGAGCTCCACCGCCTGCTCCGTGTCCAGCTCCCGGTTTCGGGCATAGGCGAAATAGCCCCCATATACCACATAGCTGAGATAGAGGTTCATGGCTCCGTCCTGGATATTCTCCGGCCGCTGCCGGAAGACCAGCCGCTTCAAGCCCTCCTCCATCTTCTCCACCATCCGCCCCGCCCTGCTGCCGGAGAACAGGATTTGAATTTGATCATCTTGGGCCAGATAGCCCTGAAACAGCTCCCGGGTAAATTGGGCGGGCCGCTCAAAAATCAGCTCCGGGTGGCGGATGTCAAAAATGACCCGCTCCACCACCTCCGTCTCCAGGGCGTCGGACAGGGCGTACAGGTCGGCATAGTGGGCGTAGAAGGTGGACTTGTGAATGGCCGCCCGCTGGCACAGCTCCTTTACGGTGATCTTCTCCAGGGGCTTCTGCCGCCGCAGCTCCAAAAATGCCGTCCGGATGCTCTTTTCTGTTTTTTCCGTTCTCAAGTCCACGGTGATTTCTCCTCTCTTCCGACGCTTTTCCCAAAAAGTCGGATAACCGACTCTCCAGACAAATCGCCGCTGGTCAAGGCCGCGCCGGTCTGGTATGGTAATAGATAGGATCGAATCCGTTCGATTTCATCTGGTTTGGAGGGATTTTTGTATGGATTTTCAGGGCTTTTACTCCGGGACCTCCTTCGAGGCCCACCGGTATCTGGGTGGTCATCTCACCCAGGAGGGGGCGGTGTTCCACACCTTTGCCCCGGCGGCGGAGCGGGTCTCTCTCATCGGGGAATTCAGCGGCTGGGAGGAGCTGCCCATGGAGCGCGTCCACGACGGGAACTTCTGGGAGCGCTTTGTCCCCGGCGCCCAGGCCGGGATGATGTACAAGTACCGCATCCGCACCCGGAAGGGCCGCTGCCTGGACCACTGCGACCCCTACGGCGTCCGGATGGAGCTGCGCCCCCACACCGCGTCCCTCCTATGGGACCTGTCCTCTTACACGTTCCAGGACCAGGCCTGGCAGGGCTGTCCGGTCCGCTGGCTGGAGGGGCCGCTGAACATCTATGAGGTCCACCTGGGCTCCTGGCGGAAAAATCCAGAGGACCCCAACGGCTGGTACACTTACTGGGAGTTGGCCGGGCCGCTGATCGCCTACGCCAAGGAGGCGGGGTACAACGCCCTGGAGTTCCTCCCCCTGGCGGAGCACCCCAGCGACGCCTCCTGGGGCTATCAAATCACCGGCTTTTTCAGCCTCACCTCCCGCTACGGCACGCCGGAGGACTTCAAATTCCTGGTGGACCAGTGCCACCAGGCGGGGCTGGCTGTCTTTCTGGACTTCGTCCCCGCCCATTTTGCCCCGGACGACTATGGGCTGTGGAACTACGACGGCACCCCCCTCTACCAGTACCCCAGCCCGGACGTGGGGGACAGCCCCTGGGGGAGCTGCTGCTTCATGCACTCCCGGGGGGAGGTGCGCAGCTTCCTCAACTCCGCCGCCCACTTCTGGCTGGAGGAGTACCACCTGGACGGCCTGCGGGTGGACGCGGTGGGCAGCCTGATTTATTGGAACGGGGACCCGGCCCGGGGGGAGAATCAGGGGGGCCTGTACTTTCTCCGGGAGCTGAACCGGGGGCTGAAGGCCCGCCACCCCTCCGCCCTGCTCATGGCGGAGGACTCCTCCGCCTACCCCGGTGTCACCCGAGGGGCGGAAGCGGGCGGCCTGGGCTTTGACCTGAAATGGGACCTGGGGTGGATGCACGACACCCTCTCCTACTTCCAGTCCCCGCCGGAGGAGCGGGCGGTTCAGGGCGGGAAGCTCACCTTCTCCATGGACTACTTCGTCAACGAGCGCTACCTGCTCCCCCTGTCCCACGACGAGACGGTCCACAGTAAGGCCACCATTGTGCAGAAGATGTACGGAGACTATGAGGACAAGTTCCCCCAGGCCCGGGCCCTCTACCTCTATATGTTTACCCACCCGGGAAAAAAGCTGAACTTCATGGGCAATGAGCTGGGCCACTTCCGGGAGTGGGACGAGAGCCGGGAACTGGACTGGGATTTGCTGAACTATCCCATCCATCAACAGTTTTTCGCCTGGATGAAGGCGCTGAACCGCCTCTACCTCATCTCCCCCGCCCTATGGCAGGACGAGGGGGACGGCTTCTTTACCTGGCTTCTGACCGGAGAAGCGGGCCGCTTCGCCTTCCTGCGCCAGGGCGGGGGACAGCGCCTTCTGGCGGCCTTCAATTTCCTGGACCGGGAGCAGGTGCTCATCTTCCCCCTCCAAAACGCCTCCGCCCTCACCCTGCTGCTGGACAGCGGCGCCCCCGGCTTCGGCGGCTGCGGCGGCGGGGAGCCGCCCACCCTGGAGGGCGGGGCGGTTCGTCTCACCCTGCCCCCCTACACCGGCCAGCTTTTCCAGGTGGAATCCCCCCTATAATCCCAGCCGCTTTTTCCGCCGTCGGTGTTCCAGGCGGGCGGAGGCAAAAGCGGACAGGGCCCGGAAAAATCCCCGGAACCCGTGGCCGTTGGCCATCTCCAGGGCCCCCAGGGCAAACTCGGTGTCCGCCAGGCCGTTGGACAGCTTCACCAGCCCCCGGAAGGGCATGTTGCGGATGAACAGGGACACCGGGTCCGGCTCCCCCCGCTTCTCCTTCCGCCGGGCCATGTTCTGGAAAACCCAGTTGGCAAACCGGGCCGCCCGGCCCTTGGCGTAGCACAGCTGGGCAAAGCTGTCGTCCATGGTCAGGGGCGCGCTCCGATCCCACCGGGCCTGTGGGATGGGCCGGCCCAGCAGGGCCGCAAAGGCCCCGTCCGGCACGTCCTCCACCTTTCCGGAGAAGTAGCAGGCCAAAGCCTCCCGGTCATAGACCGCCCCCGGGTCGCTCCCCTCCACCTCCACACAGACGGACAGGGGCAGGTCCGATACATTGGGCCCCACCTGGATGCGGTAGGTCCCCCCTTCCACCTCCCAGCGGTCTGTTTTGGGGTTGAACCACCGGAAGGCGTACCCGTCCAGGGGGATGGTCACCCGGCGGGCCTCCCCCGGCCGGAGGGTCACCTTCTGAAACCCTTTCAGCTCCAACGCCGGGCGGAACACCTTGTCCCGGGGGCCGGTGACGTACACCTGGGCCACCTCCGCCCCGGGCCGGGAACCGGTATTGGTCAGGGTGAAGGAGACCTCCTCCCGCCCGGCCTCCAGGTCTGAATAGGCAAAGGTGGTATAGCTCAGGCCAAAGCCGAAGGGGAAGCGCACCGGCTTGCCCACGGTCTGGTAGTACCGGTAGCCCACAAAGAGCCCCTCCCGGTACTCCGCCGTGCGCTCCCGCCCCGGGAAATACCGGGCGTTGGGGGCGTCCCGGGCGGTGAGGGGAAAACTCTCCGCCAGACGGCCGGAGGGGGATGCCTTTCCGGTGAGCAGGTCGGCGGCGGCTCCCGCCCCCGCCTGCCCCCCTAGATACCCGTGGAGCAGGGCTTTGCACCGGTCCAGCCAGGGGAGCTCCAGCACGCCGCCCCCCGCCAGCACCACCACCAGGTTGGGGTTTTCCTGGGCCGCCGCCTCCAGGGCTCGGACCTGGTTGTCCGGCAGGCTCAGCCGGTCCCGGTCCAGCCCCTCGCTCTCGAAGCATTCGGGCAGTCCCAGGTAGAGGATGACTGCCTCCGCCTGCCGGGCCAGTTCCGCCGCCTCCCGCTCCAGCCGCTCCGACCGCCGCCCGTCCCGGCGGTAGGCCCGGGCGTGGCCGATGACGGTCAGGCCGCTCTCTTTCAGGCACTCCAAAGGCCGGTCCAGCCGGGTGGGCCGCACCAGGGAGGACCCCGCCCCCTGATACCGGGGCTCCAGGGCCAGGTCCCCCAGCACCGCCACCCGCGTCCCCG
>CALWWF010000189.1 GCA_944385165.1 uncultured Oscillospiraceae bacterium | reverse complement strand
GGGCCTCGTTGATGGCGTTGCGCTCCTTGCGGGGGTCCACCACGAACAGGGCGCCGGGGAGCTTCTTCATCTCGGTGACGCCGCCCAGGTACTTCTCCAGCTTGGCGATCTCGCCCAGGTGCTTCATAACTTCCTTCTTGGGGAGCATATCGAAGGTGCCGTCCTCCTGCATCCGCTTGAGCTGGTTGAGACGGTCCACGCGGCCCCGCATGGTCTTGAAGTTGGTGAGCATGCCGCCCAGCCAGCGGGCGTTCACATAGTACATACCCACCCGGGAAGCCTCTTCCTTGATGGCCTCCTGCGCCTGCTTCTTGGTGCCCACGAAGAGGATGGTCTCGCCCTTGGCGCCCAGGTCGCGCACGAAGTTATAGGCCTCCTCCAGCTTCTTCACGGTCTTCTGCAGGTCGATGATATAGATGCCGTTGCGCTCCGTGTAGATGTAGGGCGCCATTTTGGGGTTCCAACGGCGGGTCTGGTGGCCGAAGTGAACGCCGGCCTCCAGCAGCTGCTTCATAGATACGACTGCCATGTTTTGTTTCCTCCTATAATTCAGTTTGGTCTTTCTGGGCGCGTCATATTCCCCGCCAACCGAAGCGGTCCGCTGCGGCACCGGGCGGAAAATCAGCACTCCCAGGCATAATGCCCTGGTAGTATATCACACGTTTTTCGGAAATGCAAGGAGTATTTCCCTAAAAAAAGAGAAATTCAGGTTAAATCTCGGAAAGACCGCCGGAATGGCCGGAAAAAAGGAAATGGCGGGGGACGGGGAGAAGGGCGGGAAAGTATGAACAAGCCGTGAATCTGGCGGAGAACGGTTGAAAAAGGAAGGGGGTTGGTGTACAATAAGGCGATTCCACCCAGAATCAGAAAAAAGAACATTTGATGCAGAAGGGAGCGGAAGGTTTGCCAAAGGAAAACGATCATGCCACCCGCACCATCAGCCTGGTGATGGTGATCACCCTGCTGGGAAAGGTGCTGGGGCTGTTCCGGGACCATCTGATGGCGGTCCACTACGGGACGGCCGGGATGGAGGCCAAGGCGTTTTACATCGCCAGCCGCATCCCGCGGGTTTTTTTTGACGTGGTATTTGCCTCGGCCATCGCCGCGTGCTTCATTCCGGTGTTCAGCGAGGCGCTGACCCGCAAGGGGAAGGAGGAGGCCTTCCGCTTCGGAAGCAACTTCTTATCGGTGATGACGCTGCTCACCGCCGTTTTGACGGTGCTGGGCATTTTATTTGCCGGACCGCTGGTGACCTTGTTTGCCGACGGCTATGATGAGCAGACGGCGGCCCTGGCCGCCTCTCTGACCCGGGTGATGTTCCCCACGGTGCTCTTTACCGGGGTGGCCTTCTCCTTCGTGGGGATTTTGCAGGCCATGGACCACTTTAATATCCCGGCCTTCATCAGCACGGCCTCCAACCTGGTCATCATCTTCTACTTTTTCTTCCTGGACGAGCAGTACGGGGTGTACGGCCTGGCGGCGGCCTATCTGGTGGGCTGGCTGCTCCAGGCGCTGATTCAGGTGCCCTCCCTGGGCCGGCTGGGCTTTCGCTATCACCCCAATTTCTCCTTCCGCACGGAGGGGATGCGCAAGGCCTTCGCCCTGATGGGGCCGGTGATGGTGTCCACCTGGGTACAGCCCATCAATCTGACCATCAACACCAGGTTCGGCTCCCACCTGTACGACGGGGCGGGGGTGTCCGCTATGGAGTACTCCACCAACCTGTACCTGGTGATCGCCGGCGTGTTTATTTTGTCCATCACCAACGTGATTTTCCCCAAGCTGTCCCGGCTGAGCGCCCAGCACCAGGAGACGGCCTTCCGGGACACCATCCGCCAGACCGTCCACGGCAGTTTATTTTTCGTGCTGCCCATGGCGGCTGGACTGATGCTTCTGGCCCGGCCCCTGGTATCCTTCCTGTACGGAGGGGGGGAGTTTGACGAGTTTTCTGTGTCCATCACCTCGGAGGCCCTGGTGTGGGTGTCCCTGGGCATGGTGGGCTACGGAGTGCAGAATATTTTGAGCCGGTCCTACTTCGCCAAGCAGGACGGCCGGACCCCCCTGGTGGCTGGCGGGGTGTCCATCCTGGTGAACATCGGGCTGTGCATGGTCCTGACCGAGCCCTTTGGGGTGGCGGGGCTGGCGGTGTCCTCCACTGTGTCCTCCACCCTGTACGCCGTTCTCCTGCTGGTCCCTCTGGAACTGCGGGGGGAGGGGGTGCTGTCCAGAAAGTTTGTGCTGGATTTTGGAAAGATGCTCCTCTCTGCGGCGGGCATGTCCGCCGTGGTGTGGCTGGCCCGGGAGGGGCTGACGGAACTTCTTCCGGCGGGAAAGCTGGGGGAAGTGGTCCTTCTGGGGGCCTGCGCCGCCCTGGGCGCGGCTGTGTATTTCCTGCTGGCTGCCTTGCTGCGGCTGGAGGAGATGGGCCTGGCCCGGGAGTTCTTGGGAAAACGACTGAGGAAACGAGGTTGAGCAATGGAACGAATACAGCGGATCGTACAGGCCAGCGTCCTGTACCGGGTGCTCTTCGCCCTGTGCCTGTGGTTTGGCAGGCAATGGCAGGGGAGCGGGATCATCCAGTGGTTCATCCACCCGCCCCTCCACCGGGAGCGGACGGAGTCGGACAGCAGTGTGTTCACCCGCCTGTGGCGGCGGGTCCACAGGGGGCTGTGCCGGGTCTATGAGGCGCTGCATTTACAAAATCTATTTGACTGCGGCGCCTTTGCCAGGCTGCGGCTCCGGTGGGGCTCCAGCGTCTTTCTGAAGACCTGGCTCTGGGCGGGGGCGGCGGCGGTGCTGGCCCCCATCCTGCCCACCATGGCGGTGCTGGGGCTGGCGCTGATCGCCGCCTTCTCCCTGCTGCTCCAGATCATGGACCGGCGGGACTTTGAGCTGTTCTACACCCCCTTCAACCGCTACATCTGGCTGTACGCGGCCATCTATCTGGTGGGCACATTGTTTTCGGTGACCCTGTCGGGCAGCCTGCTGGGCGGCGTTTTGACAGTGGCGTTCATCCTGTTCGCCCTGGTGCTGGAGAACGCCATCACCACCCAGCGGCAGCTGGATACCCTGCTGATGCTCCTGGTGATGGCGGGGACGGCGGTGTCTCTGTATGGCATCTGCCAGTACCTGTTCGGCTGGGGCTATCAGTCGGAGGCCTGGGTGGACAGCGATATGTTCAGCGACATCACCTTCCGGGTGACGGCGACCCTGGAAAACCCCAACATGCTGGGGCAGTACCTGATTCTGGCCATCTCCCTGGGAGGGGCGGAGCTGCTCTCGGCCAAGACCTGGGGAAAGCGGGTGTTCTACCTGTGCTGCTGCGGGCTGATGTGCGTGTGCATGCTCCTCACCTTCGCCCGGGGCGCCTGGCTGGGGCTGCTGTTTGCCGGGCTGGTGTTCGTGCTCTTTCTCCAGCCCCGGCTGCTGCTGCTCTCCCCGCTGCTGCTGGTGGGGCTGTACTTTGTACTGCCGGACACGGTCATCGCCCGCTTTACCAGCATCGGCGATCTCAGCGATCAGTCCACCTCCTACCGGGTGTACATCTGGATGGGCACCCTGGCCATGCTGAGGGACTACTGGCTGTGCGGCATCGGCCCGGGGGACGCGGCCTTCAACCTGGTCTACCCCCGGTACAGCTACAGCGGCGTCACCGCCCCCCACTCCCACAACCTGTTTTTGCAGATTGTGTGCGATGCGGGGATCGTGGCGCTGGTGATTTTCCTGCTGCTGCTGTTCCACTTCTTCCGGGACCTGTGCGCCGCCTTCTGCCGGGAGAAGGACTCCTACAGCCGCCTGCACCAGACGGCCATCACAGCCGGCATGGCGGGATTCTTGGTCCAGGCCATGACGGACTACTCCTTTTATAACTACCGGGTGCTGTTTCTGTTCTGGGTGTTTATCGCCCTGGGCGGGCTGGTGGCCCGGCGCAGCCAGATGCTGGAGGGGAGGAAACAGGGATGATCCGCGTACTGAACATCATCAGCGACACCAACATTGGAGGGGCCGGGCGTGTGCTCATCAACTACCTCCAGTATGCCGACCGAAAGCAGTTTGACACGTCGGTGGCCGTTCCCCGGGGCAGCCTTCTGAAGGCCCCCCTGGAGGAGCTGGGTACCGCCGTCTATGAGGTGGACGGCATTGCCGACCGCTCCTACGACCGCCGGGACGTGAAGGTGCTGGAGCAGCTCATCCGCCAGGTGGACCCGGACGTGGTCCACACCCACGGGGCCCTCTCCGGCCGCATCGCCGGCCGCCGGTGCGGGAAAAAGGTGGTCTATACCCGCCACTCCGCCTTCCCGGTGCCCGCCAAGCTGCGGTATCCCCCGGGGCGGTGGGTGAATAAGTGGATCAACGAGCACTACGCCGACCGGATCATCGCCGTCAGCCCCGCGGCGGCGGAGAACCTCACCGACGCCGGGATCTCCCCCAAGCGCATCACAGTGATGATGAACGGGGTGGCCCCGGTGGCGCGCAGCAGCCCGGAGGCGTGCCGGGCCCTGCGGGAGCGGTACGGCCTGTCGGAGAGTGTATTCACCGCCGGCATCCTGGCCCGCATCGAGCCCTACAAGGGCCACCTGCACATCGTAGAGGCGGCGGAGCAGTTGAAAGGGGAGGGGCGGAAGCTCCAGATCCTCATCGCCGGCGTGGGCAGTTACGAGGAAGAACTGCGGGCGGAAGTGGCCCGCCGTAGGCTGGAGGATACGGTGTTCTTCCTGGGCTTCCAGGACGACGTGGCCCCGGTGCTGTCCGTGCTGGACGTGCAGCTCAACGCCTCTTACGGCACCGAGACCTCCAGCCTGTCCATTCTGGAGGGGATGAGCATGGGCCTGCCCGCCATTGTCAGCAGCTACGGGGGGAACCCCTGGCTCATCGACGACGGGGAGGACGGCCTGATCTTCCCCAACCGGGACAGCCAGGCCCTGGCCCGCTGCATTGCCCGGCTAATGGATGAGCCGGAGACGCTCTCGCGCATGGGGGAGCGGGCCCGAGAGATCTTCCAGGCCCGGTTCACCGGCCAGATCTTTGCGAAAAATGTGGAGCAAGTCTACCTTGACGTGCTGAAAGGAGTTTCCCATCATGGAACAAAATAACCCGAAATTCCGGCTCCGGCTGAACTTGTTTGACGCCATCGTGCTGGTGCTGGTGCTGGCGGTGGGGGCGGTCCTGGTCTGGTTTGGGCTGCGGTCCGGCGGAAGCGGGAACACTGCCTCCTCCAACATGGTGCAGTACACCATTCTGTTTCAGAAAATGGAGCCCGGCACCAGTGCGCTCATTTCTCCTGGGGACCCGCTGGTGGACACGGTGAAAAATTATAATCTGGGCACGGTGGTGTCCACTCGGGTGGAGCCGGCGGTGGTTCAGGTGCTGGACCAGGAGACCCGGACCTATGTGGACGCGGTGCTGGAGGGCTATGAGGACGTATACGTCACGGTGGAGAGCACCTGCACCGACAACGGCGAGGCGCTGCTGCTGGACGGCGGCTATGACTTCCGGGTAGGGCAGACCACCTATGTCCGGGGCCCCGGCTATATGGGCAGCGGCCCGGTGACTGCGATTGAGAGGGAGGCGGAAGGATGAAGATAGTGGATCGGGACGGACGTCTCTTTGGAAAGATCAGCATCATTGATGTGATTGTGATCCTGGTGGTGGTCGTTCTGGCGGCAGCCATCTATGTAAAAAGCCAGATGCCCCACACGGGCAATAGTGTGACCACCACTACGGTGGTGTATCAGATGCGCCTGGAGAATCAGCCGGCGTATATGTTGGACGCCATTCAGGTGGGGGACCAGATGTTCGATAAGGAGCGCAGTACCGGCGGCTCTCTGGGCACCATCACGGATATTGCGGTCAGCGACGGCACCGACGAGGCGGAGCTGGATGACGGCACCATCGCCATGGTCCCCGCCGAAGGGTACTACAACATTCTCCTGACCATCGAAGGGCAGGCTCTGATCGGCGAGGACGGTTCGGTTTCTTTGAACCGCATCTACGACCTGGGAGTCAACTCCAGTCGAAATTTTAATACGAAATACGCATACTTTGTGGGGACCATCGTGGATATCCAGATCCCCGGAGCGGACTTTGCCCAGTAAGGAGAGGAGCCGTCCATGAAGATCTTAATGGCCACCATGGGGCTGGACATCGGCGGTGCGGAGACCCACATCGTGGAACTGGCCAAGGAACTGAAGGCGGAGGGCCACGACATTGCCATTGCCTCCAACGGCGGGGTGTATGTCCCGGAAATCAAGGCCGCAGGCATCCGCCACTACTCGGTCCCCATGCACAAGCGGAACGTGAGGTATATGCTCCAGGCCCGGAAGATGCTCAAGAGGATCATTCAGAAAGAGCAGCCTGACATTGTCCACGCCCACGCCCGCATCCCGGCGTTTTTGTGCGGGAGCCTCCACGCCACCATGCATTTCCCTTTTGTCACCACCGCCCACTGGGTCTTTGAGACCCGGGGGATGCTCCGCTACTTCACCAACTGGGGGCAGCGGACCATCGCAGTGTCCGAGGACATCAAAGCGTATCTCATGCGGGAGTACGGGGTGCCGGAGGAGCACATCACCGTCACCGTCAACGGCATCGACACCCATAAATTCTCCCCCGACATCTCCCGGGACCGGGTGATAAAGGAGTTGGGGCTGGATCCGGAGAAACCGGTGATCTCCTATGTCAGCCGCATGGACGAGGACCGAGCCCTGGTGGCCCGGCAGCTGGTGCAGATCGCCCAGGACCTGGACCGGGACGTGCCGGGGGTCCAGATGATCATCACCGGCGGGGGCAATGTCTTTGCCGAGATCAAAGCCCAGGCTGACCGGGTGAACGCCCAGCTGGGCCGTACCTGCGTGGTGATGACCGGACCCCGCACCGACATCAACGAGATCGTGGCGGCGGGGGATGTGTTTGTGGGGGTGTCCCGGTCCGCCCTAGAGGCCATGTCGGCGGCCAAGCCGGTGATCGTGGCGGGCAACGAGGGCTATCAGGGCCTCTTCGGCCCGGACAAGCTGGAGGAGGCCCAGGCGGGCAACTTCTGCTGCCGGGGGCTGCCCATGTCCACCCCGGAGCGGCTGCGGGAGGATGTGCGCTCCGCCCTCACCCTCTCTTCGGAGGAGAAGGCCAAACTTGGGGCCTATGGTCGCCAAGTGATCTTTGATTTCTACTCGGTGCGCCGGATGGCGGGGGACTGCCTGTCGGTCTATGACCAGGTGCGCCGCCGCCGGTATAACGTGGTCATGAGCGGCTACTACGGCTTCTCCAACGCGGGGGACGACGCCATTCTTCAGGCCATCCACGAGGGGATCGTGGCCGCCAGCGAGAATATCTCCATCACGGTCCTGTCCAACGATCCCCCTCTGACCAAGCATCTGTACGGCCTGAATGCGGTGCCTCGGTTCCGGGTGTGGAAGGTGCTGGGCGCCCTGAAGCGCTGCGACGCCCTCCTCTCCGGCGGGGGGAGCCTGCTTCAGGACCGAACGTCCACCCGGTCCCTGCTGTATTATCTGTCCATCATCCGCATGGCGGAGCTGTTCCACAAACCTGTGATGCTCTACGCCAACGGCATCGGCCCGGTGCGCAAGCCGGCCAACCGCCGCCGGGTGAAGAAGGCGGTGGAGCGGGCGGCCCTGGTCACCCTCCGGGACCGCAGCTCTGCCAAAGAGCTTCAGGAGATGGGGGTGACGCGTCAGGACCTTCATGTGACCGCAGACCCGGTGTTCAATCTGCCTCCGGCCCCGGCGGAGCGGGGGAAGGAGCTTTTGCAGGCGGCACAGCTGCCCGAGGGGGTCCCTTTTGCGGCGGTGTCGGTGCGGGACTGGCCCGGCACCGGGGAGTTTCCCCGGAAGCTGGCTGCCATGTGCGACCATCTGCGGAAGACCTACGGCTTAGAGATCCTGTTTCTCCTGATGCAGCCGGAGCACGACCGGAACACCACCCGGCAGGTACGTCAGGCCATGGAGGAACCTTCGTACCTTCTGGACGTGTCCTGCACCCCTCGGGAACTGATGGCGGTGCTGGGTCAGGCAAAACTGTGCGTGGCCATGCGTCTGCATACCCTGATCTTTGCCGCCCGGATGGCGGTGCCCTGTATCGGCTTGGTGTACGACCCGAAGGTGGCCAGCTATCTCCAGGAGCTGGAGCTGCCCTCCGCGGGGAACGTGGAGGAGTTTGACCAGGAGAAGGCCATTGCCTGCGCCGACGCCCTGATGGCCCGCTACGATGAGACCCTGTCCCACCTGGAGGAGAAGTCCCGGGCCCTGGCCCAAGCTGCTTTGCAGAATGAAGAGCTGCTGTTAGAACTGCTGGAGGGCGGCGAGATAAAAAAACGATCCTAAACAGCCGCCGGCCCGAGATCCCTTTGGGAGATCGGGCCGGCGTTTTGTTCGTCTGACAATATGATTTTGCAGGACATACCAGAAAAATATGCAGTATAACCAAAAATGTACTTGACAAAATGACAGGTCTTGGGTTACAATAAAACAGAACAAAGAGAAGACCTCTCAGGAATGCGGAATATATCCTGCAAAAGCGGCGATAGGCTGTGAAATTGTTTTAAGGTGGGTTTTCTCGGCGTGAAAGCGGCTGAAACAGCAAGAGATGGGAGTGAGCACCGATGATTCGCAATCAGATTCAGAAAATGGGGCTGAACGCCCGAACGGCAGAAGCGGAAGCATTGGTGCGCGGATAAGAGATCCCCCTACAAGCAGATAGGATCACTTTTTCCTCCATCGTTTGCACCGGCGGCGATGGTATTTTTATACCCAGATTTCAACAAACAGGAGGTGACAAGCATGACGATGGTAAAGCGCGAGCCCAACAGCATCTGGAGCCGCGTCCGGGAGGACCGGGACGTGGACGACCTGATCTTCGGGGAAGAATTTCAGTCCGGCCGCGGAGAAACTCTGCCGTGCAGCGAGCGGTGACCGGCGGTATGGCGGCGGAATTTCAGATAAGAGACGTATAAGCATCGCAGCAGTGCCTTCCCCACTGTCTGCGGTGCTTTTTCTATTTGAAGGGATTTGGAAAAATCGGGAGGATTTGACCAGAAGGGGCTTGCGTTGCGGCGAAAGTTATACTAAAATAAATAACAGTGAGTTTTCTGGCAAGCCTGGCGCCGGCGTTGCAGACCGGAGTGCTGAGTGCGAAGGCAGATCCGAATTCTCGAAGAATACGAAAGCAGTATTTGGAGGTCGATTCAACATGAGAAAGGTACAATTCACGGAGACGGTGCTGCGTGACGCGAACCAATCGCTGATCGCCACCCGGCTCCCCTACAGCAAGTTCGAGCCCATCCTGGAGACGATGGACAAGGCGGGCTTCTACTCCGCTGAGGTGTGGGGTGGGGCCACCTTCGACGTGTGCCTGCGCTATCTGCGGGAGGACCCCTGGGAGCGCCTGCGCAAGATCCGCGCGAAAATGCCCAACACCAAGCTGCAGATGCTGCTGCGGGGCCAGAACATCCTGGGCTATAAGCACTATCCCGACGACGTGGTGCGGAAGTTCGTGGAGTACTCCGTGAAAAACGGCATTGACATCATCCGAATCTTCGACGCTCTGAACGACGTGCGCAACCTGGAGGTGGCCATTGACGAGACCGTCAAGCAGGGCGCCCACGCCTCCGGCACCATCTGCTTCACCACCAGCCCGGTGCACACCCTGGAGAAGAACGTCAAGATGGTCAAGGAGCTTAAGGAGATGGGCGTGGCCTCCATCTGCATTAAGGATATGGCCGGCCTGATGGGCCCTAAGGAGGCCTATGACCTGGTCTCCGCCATCAAGGACGCGGTGCCCGAGCTGCCCCTGGTCATCCACACCCACTGCACCACCGGCCTGGCCTACATGACCCAGCTGAAGGCGGTGGAGGCTGGCGCCGATGTGCTGGATACCGCCATCTCCCCCTTCTCTGGCGGCACCTCCCAGCCTGCTACCGAGTCCATGGTCTACGCCCTGCGCCACATGGGCTATGAGGTGGACCTGAACGACAAGGCTCTGGTGGAAATGGCCAACTTCTTCAAGGACGTCCGCGCCGACTTCCTGAAGGACGGCACTCTGGACCCCATCTCCATGTCCACTGACACCCAGTGCCTGAATTACCAGATTCCCGGCGGCATGCTCTCCAACCTGATCTCCCAGCTGAAGATGATGAACGCCATCAACCGTCTGGACGAGGTTCTGGAGGAGACCCCCAAGGTCCGCGCCGATCTGGGCTATCCCCCGCTGGTCACCCCCACCAGCCAGATGGTGGGCTCTCAGGCCGTGCAGAACGTCCTGGCCGGCGAGCGCTACAAGGTCGTGGGCAAGGAGATCAAAGCCTACTGCCGCGGCGAGTACGGCCGTACTCCCGCCCCCATCGATCCCGACATCCAGAAGAAGATTCTGGGCGATACCCCGCTGGTGAAAGGCCGCTACGCCGACAGCCTGGAGCCCGAGTTTGAGAAGACCAAGAAGGAGCTGGGCGACACCGCCAAGAGCGATGAGGACGTCCTGTCCTACATCGCCTTCCCCCAGGTGGCCATGGCCTTCTTCAAGGACCGGGAGGCCGGCTTCCCGCCCAAGGAGGAGAAAAAGAAGGAGGAGCCCAAGAAGCAGGCTGCTCCCGCTGCCGCGCCCAAGGCTGTAGAGACGGCTCCCATCCCCGCCTGGCAGGGCCATGTGTATTACACCGAGGTTCCCGCCCCCACGGTGCCCGGCTACACCAGCCGTCCCATCCCGCCCTTCGCCGCCTCCTATCAGCCCCCCTACCTGCAGATGGGGATGCGGGAGGACTGCACCGGCACCTTCACCGTTACGGTGAACGGCAAGCCCTATCAGGTCTCCGTGGCTAAGGCGGACGCCGCTGCGGCCCCCGTGGCCGCCGCCCCTGCGGCTGCTGCTCCCGCTCCCGCTCCCGCTCCCGCTGCGGCGCCTGCGCCCGCGCCGGCCCCCGCTCCTGCGGCTACCCCTGCTGCCGCTCCGGCTCCCGCGCCTGCTGCGGCTCCCGCGGCTGCTCCTGCCGCCGGCGAGACTGCGGTGAACAGTCCCATGCCCGGCTCTATCTTTAAGATCGAGTGCTCCGTGGGCCAGTCTGTGAAGGCGGGCGACACCCTGATCGTCCTGGAGGCTATGAAGATGGAGATCGAGGTCTCCGCCCCCGCAGACGGCACTGTGAAGTCTATCGCTGTGTCCAACGGCGACACCGTCAACACCGACGACCTGCTGGTGATCCTGGGCTGAGATCAGCGCTGGAAAATATCATCCGGATAGAAAAAACCGGCTCCTTGCAAAAGGAGCCGGTTTTTTGCTCTGAGGGGAAGAAGATCGGGGCAGAGAAACCGCCCGGCTGTTCCCGCAAGCAGTCGGGCGCTTCCATAGCGCTGCCCCAGGGGCTGCCGGCCTTCTCCCAAAAGGTCCGGGAGCTGGTTTACAGCCAGTCGTCTACCACGTCCCGCAGAGCGGCGGGCCCCACTTTATGTTCCACCAGCAGCGTCATAAGCTCGTCGATTCGTAGGGCGCTGGTGGTAATGCCAGGGATGGATGCGGTGTCGCCGTTCTCTTCCGAGATGCGCACGCCGTAGTTTTCGCAGAAAAAGGGACCGGCTTCCACGGTGTCAACGGTGAGGGCATAGTGAAAGGTCCGGGGATGTCCCAATTCATCCTGACAAGTGCATGAGGCAATTTTGACTTCCATCATATAGCGTTTTCTCCTCCCATATTTGACGCATGGACACATTATATAGTGTGCCTGTGGAAAGAGAAAGAAAAACAGGTCGAACAGAAACCCGAAAATTCGCCTTATTTCGAGGGCGGAAAGGAGGAATTTTGTCGTATCCAGTCAAAGCGTACAGAATGTTGGAGAAAAAATTTCCCCCAAAATGGACGAGCCTGTGGAAAAAGCTGTGGAAACATCCAGATTTCGGATGTTTCCACAGCTTTGTAAGGAGTCGATTTGTGAGGCGTGTCAGCGGACGCGGAGCTTTTTGACCAAAGCCTCGTCAGGGGTGACCCAGGCGGTGTCATAGGTGGTGTAGATCACCATGCCCGGGCGGGCGCCGTTGGGCTTTTTCACATATTTGACCGGGGTGTAGTCCACCGGGACTTTGCTGCTCCCCCGGGCCTGGGAGTAGTAGGCGGCCAGGCAGGCGGCCTCGTTCAGACTCTGGAGGTCGGGCTCCCTCCCCTCGGCCCACAAGATCACATGGGAGCCGTGGATTTTCTGGGTGTGGAACCAGATGTCGCTCTTAAAGGCCTGCTTGCAGGTGAGCAGGTCGTTCTGGGTGTTGTTCTTGCCCACGGAGATGCGCAGCCCTGTAGAGGAGCGGAACTCCATGGGTTTGGCGGACACCCGCTTCTCCCGGCCCTTGGCTTTGGCGGGGCGGCGGAGATATCCGGTGTCGGTGAGCTCCTGGCGGATCTCCTGGAGATCCCGCTCCCCCTCGGCCAGGGGGATGGTGTCCAGGACGCTGTTTAAGTAGTCCAGCTCCCGGCGGTTTTTCTCCAGCTGCCGGGTGAGCATCACCTCGGCGGTCTTGGCCTTGTTGTACTCCTTATAGTACTTAGCGGCGTTCTGCTGGGGGGTGAGGAGGGGGTCCAGGGGGATGTCGATCTCCTTTCCCTCCGGGTCGTAGAAGTCCACCGTATGGAGCCTTGCCATGCCCCGCTGCATCTGATAGAAGTTGGAGGTGAGGATGTCCCCCAGTTCCCGCAGGCGCTCCCGGTCCTGGGTGGCGGCCAGCTCCTGTTCCTGGTGGGCGATCTTCCGGGCGGTGCGGTCCCGGGCGGTGGTCACCGAGCGGATCAGGTCCTGCCCCCGCTGCTTCACCCGCTCCAGGTGCTCCCGCTGCTCATAGAACCGGTCCAGCAGCTCCGAGAAGGTGGGGAAGGGGGTGAGCTCCACCAGAGCGCCGTACTGGTGGACGGGGAAGAAGGTGAAGTCCCAGGGTGCCCCGTTTTTCGAGAGGAGGACCGGGGAGAAGTCCCGGGTGCATACCCGCTCCAGCAGGGCCTCCAGGCCGTCCAGCAGCCGCGCCCGGCCCGCCGGGCCCAGGACGTTCAGCCGCACGTCGGTGGCTCCCCCCGCCTGGAAAGCCAGCTCCCGGCACACCAGGGGGGACAGGCCGCAGAAGGTGTCCAGCAGCCACTGGTCCGCCTGGCCCTCCTCCGGGAAGGCGGAGAGGAGCCGCTCCAGGTCCTCCCGGCTCTGGGCCGTGGGGTCCAGCTTCTCCTGGGCAGGGGGGAGGCGGTAGAACATGCCGGGGAGCAGGGCGCGCTGCTGGGCGCCGGAGGAGCCCAGGGAGGACTCCACCCGGCGCATACAGTCCAAAATGCGTCCCGTCTCGTCCAGCAGGATCAGATTGGACCGGCGGCCGATGGCCTCCAGCACCAGCTTCCGCTCCACCCGGTCCCCCAGCTCGTTGAGGGCCTCCAGGGTAAACACTACCACCCGTTCCAGGGGGGGCTGCTCCACCGCCAGCAGCCGCGCGCCGGACAGGTGCTTGCGCAGCAGCATGCAGAACATGGGGGGCGTGTCCGGGTTTTCCCGGGAGAGTTTGGTCAGCTGGGGCCGGGGGTGGCTGGGGTTGGCGGACAGCAGCAGGCGCACGTTCCCGTGGGCGGGGGTGCGCAGGGCTAGCAGTACCTCGTCCCGGCCAGGCTGATAGATCTTGTCGATTTTTCCGCCGGTGACGGTCCGGTCCAGCTCGTGGACCAGGCCGGACAGGCAAAGAGCGTCTAAAGGCATAGAAACACCTCGATGAAAATGCAGAATGCAGAATGCAGGAATGCAGAATGAGTTAGACTGGAGGGGCCATGATAGATTCAAAGAGCTCGTTGAGGCGGTCGGTGCGCCCCTGGAGATAGAGCCAGCCGAACAGGGCCTCCAGGCCGGTGGCCGCCTGGTACTGGGCCCGGGTGGCCGCCCGGGGGACCGAGTGGGGGGCGGTATTCCGGCCCCGGCGGTACACGTCCGCCTCCTCCGGGGAGAGCAGGGGGAGCAGCCGCTCCACGGCGGCGGCCTGGGCCGGGGCGGACACATAGCCCACGGTGGCCCGGTGCAGGTCCTTTACCTTGGCCTTCCCGTGCAGGCACAGCCAGGTGCGGACCATCAGCTCAAACACCCCGTCCCCCAGATGGGCCAGGCCCAGGCTGCTCATCTTCAGCAGGTCCTCCCGGCCCATATTGACGTGAAAGTAGTCCATAACATTCCTCTTTTCCTGGATTTGGCCAATGGAGCGGCCGGTCCTGCCATCATATCACATTCGCCGGGGAAAGACAAGGGCCGGAGCCCAGCCGAAGGGGAGAGCGGGGAACATACAGGAAACCGGGGAAATGGTCTTGCTTTTTTTCCAAAAGTGGAGTATACTGCCCCCTGGCAGAGTAGGACCACACGTGCTGGCCCCAGAGGGGTCTTCAGTGCCGGCGGGACGGGGAGTTGTCCGCCGGACGAACAGCGTTTTGCAAAAGCGCGGCAGTGGGTGGTCCGCATCCCGCTGCCGCATGGCAGGGTGAACAAGATATGTCCCTCCTTTCTGTGCGGCATTCCCGCAAAACGGGCTGCCGAGAAACAGTAAGGAGGTTTTTCTTTATGCGGCAAATCCGTATCCCCATGAATCTGTACCGGACCCCACTCACCCCCGCGTACTGGAGGGAGGCCAACCTGGCCATGAGCTGCCTGAAGCTGCTGGTGTTCGCGGCCTTGATGATCGCGGTGACCCGGGCCTTGTCCCTGATCCCCGGCATCCCTATCTGGCACACCAAACTTACCTGGGGTTTTTTGGCCCGGGCCCTGTGCGCCCTGGTGTGCGGGCCGGTGCTGGGGCTGGTGTTCGGCTTTGCGGAGGATATTCTGGGGTTTATCCTTCAGCCCTCCGGGGACTTTTTCCCCGGCTATACCCTGTCCACCATGGCCGGAGTGCTGGTGTACGCCCTGTTCTTTTTCCGCCGGCGGATCACGGTAGTGAACCTGGTTTTGGCCAACCTGGTGGTGAATGTGGGGGTGAACGCCCTGATGGGCTCGGTGTGGAGCACCATGGTCCGGGGCGGGGGATACCTGGGCTGGTTTATCCCCAGCCTGACGAAGAATCTTATCACCATTCTCCCCAAGGCGGCGGCGCTGTATATCCTCTTCCAGGCGCTGCTCCCCATTTTGCAGCGGATGAATCTGATTCCCTCCCAGGTGGAGGGCCAGATCCGGATCTTTTAAAAGGTTCCCAAAGCGGACGCGTATGCGTCCGCTTTTTAATTGCATCTGGGCGGCGAGCTATATTCCTGCGGGGACGGCCCCGCATATCCCCCGCCCCCGTCACATAGACATAGTGGGAAAGGGTGATGGTATGGGGACCAAGGGGAGGCGGGAGGGCTTTCTGGAGCGCACCGCCCAGATGTTCGACCTTCCGGCGGACGCAGTGGCGGGGGTCCCTCGGCTGGAGCTGGTGGGGACGGGGGAGCTGCGCATGGAGAATCACAAGGGGATCCTGGCCTATGGGGCCCAGGAGATCCACATCAGCGGGGGGGCCTATGTGGTGAAAGTGACCGGGGAGGGGCTGGAGCTGCGGGCCATGACCGGCATCGAGCTGCTCATCACCGGCCGGATCACCGGCATCCAGCTGACTTAGGAGTTTTGCCATGAAGCGCGCGGTGAACTATGTGCGGGGGACGGTGACCCTCACCGCCCGGGGCCTGTTCCCCGAGCGGCTTTTGAATCTGTGCGCCCAGGAGGGGGTGCCCTGCTGGGGGGTGGAGTGGACGGACCGGTGCACCCTGCGGCTGACCACCTACCGCCGTAAGCTCCCCCACCTGGAGCGGCTGGCCCAGCGGGCGGGGTGTGAGATTTCCGTGGAGGGCCGGAAGGGTCTGCTGGACTTTCTGGGGCGGTTCCGCAGGCGGTACGCCTTTTTGATCGGGCTGGCCTGCTCCATCCTGGCGGTGTGCGTGCTCTCCCGGTTCGTGCTCACCATTGAGGTCACGGGAAACGAGACGGTGCCCACCGCCCGCATCCTCTCCCAGCTGCGGCTGGAGGGGGTGCGGCCCGGGGTGTACGGCCCCGGCCTGGACCGGAAAGCCGTGGCCCAGCGGGCCCTGATGGAGCTGGAGGAACTGTCCTGGATGTCCATCAACCTGTACGGCACCCGGCTGGAGGTGGTGGTGCGGGAGGCGGTGCCCTCCCCGGAGATCGTGGAGGAGGAGGGGTACTACGACGTGGTGGCACAGGCGGACGGCATCATCACCCAGGTGGAGCCCCTGGCGGGGGAGGCCGCCGTGGAGGAGGGGGACACCGTGGCCCGGGGGGAGGTGCTCATCTCCGGCCTGATCTCCATGGAGCCGCCCCAGTACAGCGACCAGCCGGTGCGGTACTACCCCACCCACGCCCGAGGGCGGGTCTACGCCCGGACCTGGCGCACCCTGGAGGCGATCATCCCCCTGACTGCCCAGGTGAAGCGGTACACCGGGGAGGAGCGCACCCTCTGGTCGGTGCAGTGTTTTGGGCGGACGCTGGATTTTTATAAAAACAGTAGCATTCCATGGGGGGCTTATGATAAAATAACTACGGTGCGCCAACTGATTCTTCCGGGGGGGCGGAGAGTGCCTATGATGCTTACGGCACAGCTCTGCCGCGCTTATGAAACAGAAACCGTCTCTGTGGACCCGGAGGCCGCCCAGACCATGCTGGAGGACCGGCTGCTGACCCATCTGCAAGGGCAGATCGGCACAGACGGCCAGGTCCTGAACACGGACTTCACCGCCCGGGTGTCTGGGGAGGAGCTGCGCGTGACCCTGACCGCGGAGTGCCGGGAGGAGATCGGAGTGGAGGTCCCCAGTACCCGCGAGATTCCGGGGGAAGCCCCCGTGGAGTAGGAGAACGAATACGAATGACAGAACAGAGCATCAGCCTGGAGCGTCTGGAGGACGCCATCAGCGTCTTCGGCTCCTTTGACGAAAACATCCGTCTGATCGAACATGAGCTGGGGATCTCGGTGGTAAGCCGGGACGGCCAGCTGAAGATTTCCGGGGAGGACCCGGAACAGGTGATGTACGGCACGAAGGCCATCGAGAATCTCATGGCCCTGGCCGCCCGGGGCGAGCCCATCGGGGAACAGAACGTGCGCTATGTGCTCCAGCTGGTCCGGGAGGGCCGGGAGGAGCAGGTCCAGCAGCTGGCCGCCGACGTGCTGTGCATCACCGCCAAAGGGAAGCCCATCAAGGCCAAGACCCTGGGCCAGAAGAAGTATATCGAGGCCATCAAGAAAAACGTGGTCACTCTGGGGGTGGGCCCCGCCGGCACCGGCAAGACCTATCTGGCGGTGGCCGCCGCCGTGGCCGCCTTCCGGGCCAAGGAGGTCAACCGCATCATCCTCACCCGCCCGGCGGTGGAGGCCGGGGAGCGCCTGGGCTTCCTGCCGGGAGACTTACAGTCCAAGGTGGACCCCTACCTGCGGCCCCTGTACGACGCCCTGTTTGATATGCTGGGGCCGGAGACCTATCAGAAGTACCTGGAGCGGGGGAATATCGAGGTGGCCCCTTTGGCCTACATGCGCGGCCGCACCCTGGACGACAGCTTCATCATCCTGGACGAGGCCCAGAACACCAGCCGGGAGCAGATGAAGATGTTCCTCACCCGCCTGGGCTTTGGCTCCAAGATCGTCATCACCGGCGACATCACCCAGATCGACCTGCCCACCGACAAGGTCTCCGGGTTGAAGGAGGCCATGCGGGTTTTGAAGGGCGTGGAGGACATCGCCATTATGCGCCTGACCGAGTCCGACGTGGTCCGCCATGTGCTGGTGCAGCGGATCATTAAGGCCTATGAGGTGGATGAGGAGCGGAGGAATAAAAAGAAACCGTAAAATTGCAGGGGGAGGGCTCCGCCGTCTGCGGACGGCGGGTTACTTTGCCCACGGCGGCAAAGTAACCAAAACGCCGCCGGGGGTGGACTCAGGATGGGCACTTCGTGCTCATATTCGCCCACCCCCTGGACCCCCGTTACGGGGGACGCGCTACTGGTTCGTGGAGGAGAATTTCCGGCGCGCAAAACCAGGAGTGCTTGGGTACAATTCAATCCGGGCCCACTGGGGCCCTGAGTGGGAAAAATTTGAACTCGCTGCGGTTCAAGATATGCGCCTGGGTTTGCCGAGCTAACGCTCCCGGTACAAATAGCCTTCCCCTGGGGGAAAGTGCCCCCGAAGGGGGCGGATGAGGGTGTGCCCTTCAAACGCATCCCCTTCCACCGGGCGACCGCAAGGGTCGCCCCTACGGGTTTTCGGGAACGTGTGAGAGAACTCGGAACTCTTCCAGGTTGCGCCGTTTCTCTGAGCCGCAATTGAGCCCCACCCGCACAAAGGTACGTATTCTAGAGATGCGCCAAAAGGCCGCCGAAGGCGGCCCCCAACGTGAAGCCCAGCGCAGCGGGTTCGCGTTGGAGAGGAGGAGCGATGTAGTGAGCGAGCTTTGCCCGCCAGGGCGAAGCGAGGGATACGAAATCCGCGACGACGAAGCGGCAGCGGTGATAGGAGGGGAGCCAATCAGCTGAACAACCCGCGCCTTTGCGTCAACGGGAAACCTCCGCATTGGCGGCTCCCGTAAACGGGGGTCCTAGGGGTATTCAACATGGAGAACGAGGCGGCACGCCGAAGTTCGATTTGTGAATTCCCCCTAGCGATTCTTTGGTGACTTTCTCATCGCTGAGAAAGTCACTCGCCGCCGGGGCGGCGAAATGCCCTTACTCAAAGTTTCTCCAAGCACCCGTCTGCCAGCTGCAATCCCAGCCGCAGCCCCTGGTAAAAGGACCAGAGGCCGTGGCCCTGGACGGGGTCCTGGAATGTAATCCGGCCAGAACTGCGGGCCGGGTTCCGGGACAAAATACCGGTAGAGGGAATCCACAACGAGGGGGATCTGGCGGTTCATAAAAATTCCTCCTTTACACACGGAAAACTGTGCATAAAATATAACATACAGAAAACTGTATGTCAAGGAGCAGAATCATGTTTTCGGAAAAAATCAAACAACTGAGAAAAGAGGCTGGTTTGACCCAGGCGCAGGCGGCGGAGAAGGTTGGCCTGTCTGCCCGCGGATACCAGGATTTAGAACTAGGCGCAACTCCGAGAGGGGACACCCTTGTGGCGATTGCAGATTACTATGGAGTCTCTATCGACTGGCTCATGGGCCGCACCGCTGTCCGGGAAGTCAACGGGGTCGCCGCCCCGGCCCAGCCGGAGCACCAGATCATCGTGGAGTCGGAGGTAGAGGCCCTGGAGACGGTGGAACCGCTGCTCCGGAAGGTGATTTCCGCCGCATTGGAGGCGGAGGGAGTTACTCTGCCCTGTGAGATCAACGTGCTGCTCACCGATGATGCGGGCATCCACCAGGTCAATCTGGACATGCGGGGGGTGGACCGTCCCACCGACGTGCTCTCCTTCCCCATGTTCGACCTAGAGCCGGGGGAGAAGCCGGAGGCGGGGGACGAGGACCCGGCCACGGGGCTGGTGCCCCTGGGGGATATGTGCATCTCCCTGGAGCGGGCCAGGGCCCAGGCGGCGGAGTTCGGCCACAGCGTGGAGCGGGAGCTTTCCTACCTCACCGTCCACTCGGTGCTCCACCTGCTGGGGTACGACCATGTGGACGAGGGGCCCATGAAGCGCCAGATGCGGGAGAGGGAAGAGTTTATTTTGGATAAGCTGGGGATCACCCGGGAGACGCCGGGCTCCCCCGAAATATAAGCAGACCGCGGTGAAATTGCTCACGCCGCAGACAAAAGAAAGTTGAGGATCAAGTTATGTCAATTAAAAAATCTGGAATCATTACCCTGTGCGGACGGCCCAACGTGGGCAAGTCCACCCTCACCAACGCCCTGGTGGGGGAGAAGGTGGCCATCGTCACCAATAAGCCCCAGACCACCCGGAACCGCATCTGTGCCATTTTGAACCGGGGGGAGAGCCAGTTTGTCTTTGTGGACACCCCGGGCCTGCACCGGGCCCGTACCCGCCTGGGGGACTATATGGTGAACGTGGTGAAGGAGAGCGTGGCCGACGTGGACGCGGTGCTGTTGTTGGTGGAGCCCATCCCCAACATCGGCGCGCCGGAGGCGGAGCTCATCGCCCGCATCAAGACCCTGGGCTGTCCCTCGGTGCTGGTCATCAACAAGGTGGACACCCTGGAGCACAAGGAGGCGCTGCTGGAGGTCATCCAGACCTACACCCAGGCCCACGACTTCACCGCCGTGGTGCCCATCTCGGCCAAGACCGGCGAAGGGGTAGAGGAGCTTTTGAAGGTCCTGGAGGGGTTCCTGCCCGAAGGCCCCCAGCTCTTCCCGGAGGACATGGTCACCGATCAGCCGGAGCGGCAGATCATGGCGGAGATTTTAAGGGAAAAGCTGCTCCTGTGTCTGGACAAGGAGATCCCCCACGGCACGGCGGTGGAAATCACCAAGTTCTCCGAGCGGGACGACGGGGTCATCGAGATCGACGCCACCATCTACTGCGAGAAGAGCAGCCACAAGGGCATCATCATCGGCAAGGGAGGCGGGATGCTCAAGAAGATCTCCTCCCTGGCCCGTCAGGATATGGAGCGGTTCATGGGGACCAAGGTGTTCCTCCAGACCTGGGTGAAGGTAAAAGAGAACTGGAGAGACAACGTCAATCTCATCCGCAATTTTGGATACCGGGACGAGTAACGCGGGAAAATCCCTGCCAGATGAAATTTTCCACACATAGGTTCGACCGGTTCTGCCACTCTAATCTTTAGAAAGAGAGACGGGAGGGCATCCAATGGACCAAGCTGGAATGTGGAAGCTATTTTTTGCCACCGGACTGCCGCAGGCTTATCTGGCGGCCCGGTCCGAGGCCGAGGCGGCCGCGCCGCCGGGGGACCGGGCCCAGCCCGTGAGGGATGGGACTGCCGTTCCGGGGCAGGCTGCCGGAAGCGATGCGGGCCTGAGATGACCCGCTGGCCCGCGCCGGAGACGGTGCGGGCTTTTACATGGTTGGGGGCGTTTTTGATGCATCTGCGAACCAAGGCGCTGATCCTGCGGGAGACGGCGTATAAGGAATCGGACAAGATTTTGACCCTGCTCACCCAGGAGGCGGGGAAGCTCACCGCCTCCGCCCGGGGCTGCCGGAAGAAGGGGAGTCCCATCGCCGCCGGGTGCCAGCTGCTGGTGTGGTCGGACATGGTCCTCTATGAGCACCGGGGCCGGTGGAACGTGCAGGAGATCGCCGTGGAGCGGGAGTTCCGGGGGATGCGCGGGGATCTGGGGAAATTTGCCCTGGGCTGCTACGGGGCGGAGGTGACCGAGCTGCTGGCGGTGGAGGGGCTCCCCAATCCGGAGCTTTTGTCCCTGCTGCTCAATACCCTCCACGCCCTGGACAAGCTAAATAGGCCCCCCGCCCTCATCAAAGCGGCCTTTGAGCTGCGAGCCCTGTGCCTGGCCGGGTACGGCCCCCTGCTGGATGCCTGCGCGGTGTGCGGAAGGGAGCCCCCGGAGGAGCCCCGCTTCCATCTGCGGGAGGGGGTGCTCCACTGTGCCGCCTGCCGGGGCGAGGTGGGGGAGGGGATCTCCATGCCGGTGGACGGCGGGGTGCTGGCCGCCATGCGCCACATCGTCTACGGCGATCCCAAGCGGCTGTTCTCCTTCCAACTGGGGGAGGAGGGATTGAAAACCCTGGCCGGGATCGCCGAGGCATACTTACTGACCCAGCTGGAGCGGGGCTTCCGGACCCTGGATTTCTATAAACAGATTGCTTTTTTAGGGAAAGAAATGACAGAGGGCGGGAATTGAGCGGGGGAAAAGTGCCGTCGGATGGCACCTATTCCACCGGCGCGCCCCGCTGTTGCAAATCAAATGGGAACACGGTATAATAAGCTGCAATCCGCACATAGAACAAGCGGAACATTGGGAGGCGTATGGGAGGGGACGCTGTGAGAAAGGATGGGATCATGCCGCATGAAGGGCGAGACAAAGGGTGATCGAACCAAACAACAACTCTACCGCTGCGCGGTGGAGCTGTTTCGGGAAAAGGGATATGACCAGGTCTCTGTGGACGAGATCGTAAAGAAAGCGGGAACTGCCAAGGGGACCTTTTATATCTACTTCAGCGCAAAGGCGGACATCATCACCGAGATGCTGCGGCAGTATGACGACTACTACGACCAGGTGATTGCACAGCTGGACCCGGGGTGGAGAGTGGAGCGCCGTCTGGAGGCCATGATCCAGGCGGCCTGCCGCTTTACCCAGGATGTGATCGGTCTGGATCTGATCCGGGTGCTGTACACCAAGGAGCTCTCCGGCCTTCGGAAGGACACTGACGATCTGAACGAGGATCGGGCCCTCTATCAGATCTTGACCGGCCTGCTGGAGGAGGGAAAACGCTCTGGAGTATGCGTCAGCCCGCTGGAGGCCAGGGAGTTAGCGGTGTTGATCCTGCGGGGGATTCGGGCCGCCTTTTTCGAGTGGTGCTGCCGGGACGGCGCTTTGGACTTGACCCAGGAGACCATGCGCTTCTGGGAGGTGTTTTCTCAGGGACTCTTTTCCAACAGAACAAATTAAAATCAGCCATTCAAAATATTCCAGCCGGAGCAGTCCCGGCTGGAATATTTTTTTATCTCACAGTTCTTACATGAAAAAAGATGTTTGACAAGCATAAATTCGCCAGTTCATTACAAAAAATGGAACTTGATATGTGGTCCCCCTCACTTTGCTGCTTAGATACCACTAACTAGCAGATTAAGCTTAACCACCGTCCTCGCAAATGCCTGGGCTGGAAATCACCCTTTGAAGTATTTTTCCACAAAACGTTGCACTTGACTTGACAATCCGCCTATCCGAAAAGGGGAGCCCTTTACAGCGGAGTGCTTCCATGGTACACTAAAACCAGAGGAACTGGAAGCGAGGAGGGTGGGCGTGGAAGAAAAGCAGTCTCTGGGACACCTGGCGGCCCTGTTTACTGTGGTCAACTGGGGAACGACCTTCATCGCCACGAAAATTTTGCTGCGGACCTTTGCCCCTGTGGAGATCCTGCTGCTGCGTTTTGTACTGGGATATGGGACACTGTGGCTGGCCTGTCCCCGGCGGCAGAAGGTGGGGGATTGGAAGAAGGAGAAGTATTTTATCGCCGCCGGCCTGACTGGGGTATGCTTATACTATCTGCTGGAAAACATTGCCCTGACCTTCAGCACTGCCTCCAACATTGGGGTCATTGGGGCCGTCTCCCCGCTGTTTACCGCCCTGCTGGCTATGTTGATCAGCCGGGGAAAGGAGAAACTCAAGCTTACCTTTTTTCTGGGATTTATGGTGTCCATCGCCGGGATCTGTCTCATCAGCTGGAACGGCCTGGCCTTCTCCAGCGACCTGCGGGGGGAGGGGTTGGCCATTGTCTCGGCCCTGGTGTGGGCGTGCTACTCCCTGTTGACCAGAAAGATCGGCGGCTTTGGCTGGAACGTGATCCAGACCACCCGTCGGATTTTCGGCTGGGGCATCCTGTTTATGCTTCCCTGCGCTGTGGGGATGGGATTTCGATGGAAACCGGAGGCGCTGGCAGAGCCGCTTCATATCGGGCTGTTCCTTTACCTGGGACTGGGGGCCTGCGCGGCTTGCTTTGTCACCTGGAACCTGGCCATTCAAATTTTAGGTCCCATCAAGACTATGGTGTACATCTATTTGGTGCCGGTTATCACGGTGGTGTGCTCGGTGCTGATTTTAAAGGAAGTGGTTACTCCGCTGGCTGCGGCGGGGACGGGGATGACTCTGGCGGGCCTGGTGGTCTCCCAGTGGGACTCTCTGAAGCAGCTGAGGACAGCGGGAGCCGCAGGAGCAGCACAGATCAAACAGATAACCCCAAAGGGGAAGAAGGAGGAAATTGTGATGGAAAAGCCCACTGAATGCAGCCTGACCTGGGAGGTCACCGACGAGATGACCGCCAAACGCATCGGAAGCGCCGGGTCCAAGATCCTGTCCACCCCCAACATGGTGGCCCTGATGGAGGCGGCGGCCCTGGAGCTGGCTAAGGCCTATCTGGACGAGGGGATGACCACCGTGGGGGCGGAGATCCACTGCCGCCATCTGGCCCCCACCCCGGTGGGGATGAAGGTCACCGCCACCGCCCGCCTGCGGAGCATTGAGCGGCGGAAGATGTGGTTTGGCATTGAGGTCAACGACGAGAAGGGGAAGTGCGGCGAGGGCTCCCACCTGCGCATCATGGTGGCGCCCAAGGGGATTCAGGAAAAAGCGGAGCAGAAACAGGCATAATAGTTTGGGGCGGCCTTGGAGGCCGCCCCTTTGTAAATTTTAACACATCTTAAGATTTTCCGTCTTGCATCTTAATCCCTGTGTGCTATGCTAAAAGCAAAGAAACTGCGGAAGGGACGAGAGAAGATGCACACAATTTTGATCTGCGACGACGATAAGGATATTGTCTCCGCGCTGGACATCTATCTGACCAGCGAGGGGTATCAGACCCTGAAAGCCTACAACGGGAAAGAGGCCCTGAAGGCGGTGGAGCAAAACGAGATCCACCTGATTTTGATGGACATCATGATGCCGGAACTGGACGGTATCCGGGCCACCGCCAAGCTGCGGGAGGGGAGCAACATCCCCATCATCCTCCTTACCGCCAAAAGCGAGGACTCGGACAAAATTTTGGGGCTGAACATTGGAGCGGACGACTATATCACAAAGCCCTTCAATCCCCTGGAGGTCATCGCCCGGGTGAAGAGTCAACTGCGGCGGTATACCTCCCTGGGCGGGGCGGAGAAGAGCCCGGGGCTTTTGACGGTGGGGCCCATCTCCATGGACGACTCCGCCAAACAGGTGACGGTGGATGGGGAGCCGGTGGCCCTCACCCCCATCGAGTATAACATCCTCCGGCTGCTGATGAACCACCCGGGGCAGGTGTTCTCCTCCGCCCAGATCTATGAGCAGGTGTGGAACGACCCGGCCTACGGCTCGGAGAACACGGTGGCGGTGCACATTCGCCACCTGCGGGAGAAGATCGAGATCAATCCCGCCGACCCCCGCTATTTGAAGGTGGTATGGGGCCTGGGCTATAAGATGGATAAGGGAGGGGTGTAAGTGCGCGCGTTACGGGACAACCTGGCCCTTCGGGCGGCGGCCTGGGTGCTGTTCGTGGCGGCGGTGTGCGGGGCGGCCTTTTTCGGCCAGAAGTGCTTGTTTGCCTTGGCGTACACCTGGAACGGGGACTGGACCACCACCTACGCCTTTGAACGGATGCTCATGGACCGGGAAGGCCAGGTGCGGGACTATCTGCAGTATCAGGTGGATCTCAATGCCGGAGAGCTGGACTTCCTGGACCGGGAGCAGTACTCCACCTGGCTGGAGGGGACCCAGGCGGCCCTTGCCCCGGAGAACACGAATTTTCGCTATGAGATCCTCAGCGAGGACGGCAGCGAAGTGATCTTAACCAATGGAAGCGAGACGGACGGCAGCCTGGAGGAGCAGGTCACCGGCGTATTTTACGGGGTGCTGGAGGTGCAGGACGGGCAGGTGCTTCTGGATTCCAAAGGGGATCAGGCGGCGGCCTATTCCAGTACCGAGAGCAGTATGGAGGGGACGGTGATCTGGGCGGTCACGGAGCGGGCGGTGCTCCGCTGCGGCGTGCTCCAGCCGGATCAAATGACCGCCCAGGACGAATTTTACGACCTGAGCACCCTGTACGATACCTACGCAGACCATTTCACCTGGTATGTGGCGTTGCTCTCGGTGTTTCTGACGGGGGCCCTTCTGCTTCTGCTCTTTCTCCTGTGGGCGGCGGGACACCGGCCGGGGGAGGAGGGGATCGTCCTGTCCTCGCCGGACCGGGTGTTCAGCGAGGTGTGGCTGATTGCCCTGCTGTTTGGGACCCTGCTGCTGTTCTGGACCCTGGCCCGGTATGAGGAGCAGGCGTCCTGGTGGGTCAACCGGGGGGATCAGGATATGTTCCCCGTCCTGCTGGCGGCGGGCACGGCGGCGGCGGGCGCGTGGACCGCTTTGGCGGCGGGGTTCCTGCGCACAGTGACCGTGCGCCTGAAGGCCCGGGCCCTGGCCCGGACCACCCTGCTATGCAGGGTGGTGATGTTCCTCGGACGGCGGTTGTGGGAATTTTTCCGGGACCTGCCCCTGACCTGGAAGGCGGTGCTGTCCTTCTTTCTGTATGTCATCGCCATCTTCTTTGCAGACCACCTGTGGCCCTTCCGCTACTGGTATCCCCTGCCCGGGGTGATCATCAACCTGGCGGTGCTGCTGGGGCTGTGCTGGTGGAGCGCCGGCTTCTGGCGGGTGCGGAAGGGGACGGAGGTCATCGCCGCCGGAAACCTGAACCACCAGATCGAAACCGCCCATCTCCCCGGCGACCTGAAACGCCACGCCGAGGCCCTCAACAACATCTCCGGGGGACTGACCAACGCGGTGAACGAGCAGATGAAGAGCGAACGCTTTAAGGCGGAGCTCATCACCAACGTGTCCCACGACCTGAAAACGCCCCTCACCTCCATCATCAACTATGTGAACCTGCTGAAAACCACCCAGCAGACCGATCCCACCGCCCGGGAGTATATCGACGTGCTGGACCGGAAGTCCCAGCGGCTGAAAAAGCTCACCGAGGACCTGGTAGAGGCCAGCAAGGCCTCCACCGGGGCGCTGGCGGTGAACCGAGAGAAGATCGGCCTGGTGCAGTTGCTGGACCAGGCCCTGGGGGAGTACGAGGAGCGGCTGGAGGGGAAGCATCTCACCGTGGTGCGTACCGTCCCCGAGGGGGAGTGCTATGTGTATGCCGACGGCCGCCACCTGTGGCGGGTGATGGACAACTTGCTGTCCAACTGCGCCAAGTACGCCCTGGAGGGCACCAGGGTGTATATTGAAATTTTCCGGGGGAAGGGGAGCGTGGGGCTTTCCGTAAAAAACGTCTCCCGGGACCCCCTGAACGTGCCGCCGGAGCGGCTGATGGAGCGCTTTGTCCGGGGGGAGGAGTCCCGCACCACAGAGGGCTCCGGGCTGGGACTGTCCATCGCCAAGAGCCTCACCGAACTGCAGGGGGGGACCTTCCAGCTGGTGGTGGACGGGGATCTGTTCAAGGCTATCGTCACCCTGCCCCAATCCTCCTGAATATCACAAACAGGCGCCGGACCGAAGAAACCATCGGTCCGGCGCCTGTTTGTCTATGGGTTTACGGGAAGAAGTCAGAAGTCTGTGAACCAGTCCCACAGCTCCACGCTCAGCAGGGCCAGGAGCGTCGCCACTAGAGTAAAAACGATCCACTTCCAGTGGGGGGAGCCTCCCCGCTTCCGCAGCAGGTCCCGGAACCGGAAGGCGGCGAAGAGGGTGATATAGAACACCAGCACCGCCCCGGCGATGCGAACCGGCGCCAGGAATCCGAAGTCCGCCGTGGCGTTGGTCACATATACCGCCAGGGTGGCCGCCCCGGCGGCGATGAGCAGCCCTGTGGTGAGCTTCCAGGGCAGGGACATCCGGCCCCCTGGACCGGGGGAGCCCTCCTCCGCGGCCCGCTTCGCCTGCTGCAGCCACCGCTGGGCGTCCACCAGAACCACCAGTTGGTTGAGTACCAGGAGGATCATTAGTACATCGGCAGCGGCGCACATCGCAAAGAGGGGCGGAGCGAACTCCTCCTGGGCGAGAAAGATGGTGAGGACAATGGCCAGGAATATGGCGAAAAAGCAGCCTATGGCCACATCGCCCCGGAGAGGGTCCACAAACCGCGTCTCCATCCACTGGGCCGTGACCCGCCAGCGGCTGGTCAGGTCGGTCTCCAGGGGGACGGGGTACTGCTTCCGGCTGCGGTAGAACTGGACCTGGGGAAAACGGGACCAGGTGGCCGCCAGCTCCCACCCCGCGTCCCGGCAGTAGTCGGCGTAGATCTCCTGCCCCTGGGTGGGCAGCTGGTCCATCCACCCCACCTCCGGGCGGAAGGCCATGGCGTAGCGGACCGTGGCCGGCGGGGCGGCGCGGTAGGTGAACAGGCGGTAGCCGGCCTTTTCCAGCTCCCAACCCCTCCCCGCCATCTTCTCCAGGTGGTCCTGCAGATCCTGGTATTGAAAGGGCGCGTAGAGATTGAACTCAAATTTCCGCTTCATGGCTGCGTCTCCTTTCGTGGTGTGTGGGAGGCTGCCCGGCGGTCAGCCCGCCGTGTCCCGCTGGTTCTTCTCTGTCCCCGCCGTCATGTGCCGGTAGTCGGAGAGCATCCGCTCCAACCGCTGTTTTTCCATCAAAAGCCGGTCCCGCCCCTGCTGGGTGAGGGTATAGCTGCGCCTGCGCCCCTCCGTCTTGGTCTGGACGATCATCCCGGCGGCCAGGAAGTCCTCCAGCAGGTTGTACAGCGTCCCCGGCCCGATGGCCACCCGGTTCTGGGTGATCTGGGCCACCAGGGCCATCACGTCCGCCCCGCACCGCTCCTCCTGAAGGGCCAGGAGGATGTAGAACATCTGTTCCGTCAGCGTCTGGAATTTTTCCCTGGCCATGGCGCATCCCTCCCTCTGTCTTTCTAATATCGAATATCGTTATTTCTGGCTTCACTATATCATCGATATTCGATATTGTCAAGAGGACTGGAGGAAAACGGTCCCGATCAACATAGAAAACTTTTCGAGGAACGGAATAAATGCCTCCAGACGGTCCATACTAGGGTGCGAGGTGATGTCCGTTGCAATACAAAGACCTGTATGCTCTGTTCCGCGGCGAGCCGGAGGCGCGAAAATACTTTGACGCCCTGCCCGGCTATGTACAGGAACAGATCCGCACCCGGCCGGGCGGAGTCAACTCCATGGCCAGCTTACAAGACTATGCCGACAATCTGCTGCGCGGCGACGACTAAAAGGAGGAACGTACCATGGCAAAGAAAGGCATGAAGCGCCCCGGCTCTGGCAGCCAAGGGGCCCAGAACCAGAACGCTGCTCAGAATTCTGCCAACGCCCAGAACTGCGTTGGAAAGGATTCCAAGAACAAGTCCAATCCCAACCAGACCTTCTGAGTTTCCGGCGGCGCAAAAAAGCGGCGGGCCCTGGAGTGGGCCCGCCGCTTTTGTCTGTCGAAACAGTGGCCGCGGCTACTTTTTCGACAGTCTCAGCGGATGAAGTTGGTCCGCTGGAAGGGTTCCCGCTGGGGAAGACCGTAGGTCTCCTTGCCCAGTTGGATGCTCTTCATCAAAAAGGCCATGTTTCGGGCCAGGGTGCGCATTCCCTGAAGGCCCTCCGCGTCCTGGGCGGCCTCGCCGGGTTCCCGGCCGTGGATGCCGTTCCAGTACTGGCCGGAGGCGATGGGCATGCCGGAGATACCGAAGAACTTGTTGAGCTCGTCATAGGTGGCGGTGAGCCCGCCCCGGCGGGCGGCGGCCACTGCGGCCCCCACCTTCATAGTCTTGTCGAAGTGGGTGCTATAGAAGAGCCGGGTCAGGAAAGCCACCAGAGTGGCGTTGGCCGAGGCGTAGTACACTGGGGTACCCACCACCAGGCCGTCGCAGGCCTCAAACTTGGGGGCGACCTCGTTGACCAGGTCGTCAAAGACGCACTTGCCGGTCTCCATGCACCGGCCACAGCCGATGCATCCCCGGATGTCCTGGTTGCCCACATGGATGGTCTCCACCTGAATGCCCTCCTGGACGAAGATCTGCTCCATCTCGCGGAGGGCAATGGCGGTGTTGCCGTTGGGCTTGGGACTGCCGTTGATCATTAAGACGTTCATAGTTGTAAAAACCTCCCTGCAAATAAAAATGGATCGTTTTGTTCAGATGGGCGCCTCACCGCCCAAAGACCTGCGCCGCCTGGCGCATGTTCTCCACCACCGGTACCTGGAAGGGGCACCGCTTCTCACAGGCGCCGCAGGCGATGCACTCGCCGGCGTGGTGGGGGAGGACGGCGTAGTGCTCCCGCACCGTCTCGGGCACCATCCCCTGGGCGCGGGTCAGATTTAGAAACTTGGTCACCGAAGCCACGTCAATGCCCACCGGACAGGGGGCGCAGTGACCGCAGTACATACAGTGGCCCACCCAGCTGATCTTAGGCAGGGCGGCAAAGGCGGCGGCGTAGTCCCGCTCCTCTTCCGGCGCCTGCTCATAGGCGATGCTCTGCTTCACTTCCTCCAGGGTCCGGGCCCCAGACATGACCGAGGCCACCCCGGGCCGGGTGAGGGCGTAGTGGAGGCACTGGTAGAGGGTGAGGGCCTTTCCGGCGGGGGAGAGGGTCTCGCTGAGCAGGTCGCCGCCGCCGAAGGCCTTCATCACCGTGATGCCCACCCCCAGCCGCTGACAGGTCTCGTACAGGGCCTGCCGCTGGGGGGCCATGTTCACCAGGGGCTTTTCATAGTTCTTCTCGTTCCAGAGCTGTTCCACGTCCTCATCCGCCGGCTGGAGGTCGTAGCATGGGTTGACGCTGAACATCAGCACCTGAATAAGGCCGCTGTTCACCGCCGCCAGGGCCACCTCCGGGTTGTGACTGCTCATGCCGATGCAGCCGATGACCCCCTTATCCCGCAGTTCCTGGGCGTAGGCCATCACGCCGCCGGTGCGCACCGTCTCCCAGTCCGCCAGAGAGTCCACATAGTGGATCATGCCGATCTCCACACAGCTGGTGTTTAAGAGACGCAGCTGTTCCTGGAACCCCTCTTGTACCTCACTGAGCACACGGGTGCGTTGATACTGTCCGTCCTTCCAGACAGAGCACAGGTGGGCCTGGAGAACAAACTTCTCCCGCCGCCCCTCCAGGGCCCGTCCCAGGTTGGAGCGCACCTGGGGGTCTGGGGTGTACAGGTCGATGCAGTTGACCCCGCCCGCCTCCATGGCGTCCACCATCTCCTTGACCTGCTCATAGGACTTGCCCACAAATCCCTCGCAGCCCATGCCGATCTCGCTGACCTTTAGGCCGGTCTGGCCCAACGTCCGGTATTCCATCTTCGGAACCCACCTTTCCTGCCGTAGTCATTCTAGCATACACCTTGAAGTGGACTCCAAGTCAAGGGGAAAAGCGGCGTTCCCCACTCAAGGGATGGGAGAGAGGGACTGGATGCGGGTGCATACCCGCTCCAAGAGAGGGGCGCTGTGGCTGACGATGAGCAGCCCCAGGTTCCGCCGCTGGGCCTCCCGGAGCAGAAAGTCCCAGATCTGGGTCTGGGTGATCAGGTCCAGCATGGCGGTGATCTCGTCGCACAGCAGATAGCGGGTGGCGGGGCCCAGGGCACGGGCGATGCAGAACCGCTGGAGTTCCCCGCCGGAGAGCTCCTGGGGGTAGCGGGTGAGCCAGCCCGGCTGGATGTGCAGCTCCTCCAGCAGCCGCTCCTCCACCGCTCCGGCCTCGTTGAGAGAGACCCCCAGGGGAAGGAGGGGGTCCAGCACCGTCTCCGGGTGCTGCCAGATCATCTGCACCGGGCAGGCCCCCTTGTACTGCTCCAATGGGCGGCCGTCCAGCAGGACCGTTCCCTGGACGGGGCGCTCATAGCCCGCCAGGAGCTTACACAAGGTGGTCTTGCCCCGGCCGCTGGGGGCGGAGAGCCCAACCCGCTCCCCAGGCTCCAGGGTAAGGTTCACTCCCTCCAGCACCGGCGACTGTCCCCGCCGCCGGTACCGGAAGGTAAGGCTCTTTGCTTCTAAGCTCACAGGGCTTCCCCTCCTTCCGGGAAACGGCACCGGACCCAGCCGCCCGCCCTGGGGACGTAGGGTACCGGGCCGGGCCCCCGGCACTCCGGGCGGCAGCGGGGGCACCGGGGGGCGAACTGACAGCCGTCTGAGATCTCGCCGGGGTAGGGCTGGGTCCCTGGGATGGGGGTGAACCCGTTTTGGGGCAGGGCCGCCCACAGGGCTCTCGTATACGGATGGCGCAGCCGCCCGGCGGAAAAGTCGGCGGCGCTTGCCTCCTCGATGGTCTCCCCGGCGTACAAAACCAGCACCCGGTGGGCGATGGTCAGGGCCAGCTCCAGGTCGTGAGTGATGAGGAGCACCCCGGCCCCGTCCTCTGCCAGCTCTCGGAAGTGGCCCAAAATCCGGGAGGCGGCCCGGGCGTCCAGGCCGGGGGTGGGCTCGTCGGCCAAGATCAGCTTGGGCTGCTCCACCACGGCGGAGGCGATGAGCACCCGCCGGGCCATGCCGCCGGAGAGCTCAAAGGGGTAGCGCTTTTCCACCTCCGGCCCTAGGCCGTAGCGCTCCAGGACGGCCCGGCTACGCGCTTTGGAGCGGGGGTCCCGCCGGCCCTTGCGGATCTGGGGGCCCACCTCCATCAGCGGGTCCAGATAGGTGACCCCCTGGGGGACCAGGACGATCTCCCGGCCCCGGAGCTGCTCCGCCCGCCTCTGGGTCAGAGGAGTTCCCTGGTACAGGATGGTCCCCTCCAGGGCGCTGTTATAGGGAAGAATGCCCAGAATGCCGTGGGCCAGCAGGCTCTTGCCGGAGCCGCTGGAGCCCACCACCGCCGTCACCTGGCCGGGGCAGATGGAGAAAGACAGGTCGTGGATGACGGGGAGGGTGCGCTTCCGGGTCCCCCGGTGATACTGGGAAAAGGAGATGGACAGGTGCTCCACCTGTAAAATCGGTTCCATAGAGCGGTAAAGGGCCTCCCTTCATTGATGGATGCTGGAGGGGTCCAGCAGGCGGCGGGCCTGCTCCCCCAAAGCGGCAAAGAGCAGGACCACGCCCACCAGGGCCAGCCCGGGGAACAGGGCCAGCCACCACCGCCCAGTGGTGAGGTAGCGCATGCTCTCCGAGAGAATGACCCCGATGGCGGGCTGCTCCGAGGACAATCCGAAGCCCAGGAAGGTGACGCTGGCCTCGTGGAGGATGGCGTGGGGGAACTGGAGGATCAGGCCGGTGAGGAATTGGGGCAGCAGATGGGGCAGCAGGTGCCGCCGGATCAGGTCCCGGCGGGGGACCCCCAGCTTCCGGGCCAGGCGCAGATAGGGGGCCTGGCGCAGTTGAAGCACCTCCCCCCGGAGAAGGCGGGCCAGGGAGGGCCAGTGGCTGAGAGACACCCCCGCCACTACGCCCAAAAAGCCACGGCCAAAGGCCAGGGAGATGAGCATCACCAGCAGGATGTGGGGGATGCCCAGAAACAGGTCGATGCACCAGGAGAAGACCGCGTCCAGCTTTCGGTTCAGGGCCGCCGCCACCCCCAGCACCAGGGCGATGACCGCGCTGACGCAGGCTGTGAGGGCCCCGATGCGGATGGACAGGGATAGGCCGGTGAGGGTGCGGGCAAACATATCCCGGCCCATCCAGTCGGTGCCGAAGAGGTAGGGGAGGTCGGGGGCCAGGTTGAGGCGGGAGAAGTCGGTCTCCATGGCCCGCCCGGTGAGCAGCGCCCCGGCCAGGGTGATCGCCAGCAAAACCGCCGCCGCCAAAAGCAGAAGGAGCAGCGCCCGCTGCCGCTGGTTAAGCCGTCTCATGCCTTGGCCGCCCCCCTTCGGATCTTGGGGTCCACCACGCCGTAGAGCAAATCGGCGGCCACATTGCCGCCAAAGACGATGGCGGCGGTGAGGACGGTGATGCCCAGCAGCAGGGGCATGTCGCTGCCAAGGCCGGCGGTGACCGCCGCCTGCCCCAGACCGGGGTAGGAGAACACCTGCTCCACCAGCACCGAGCCGCCGATGATCTCGCTCACCGAGGCAAACTGCAAGGTGATGGCGGGCAGAGCCACGTTGCGCAGGCCGTGGCGCAGGACGATGGCGGGAAGGGACTCCCCCCGGGCCCGGGCGAAGAGCACATAGTCCGACTCCATCACGTCCACCATCTTCTCCCGGGTGTGCAGGGCGATGTTGGACACCCCGGTGATGCTGAGGGTGAGGGCGGGAAGAACGGCGTGGCGGAGCCGCTCCAGGGCGGTGACGCTGTCTGCTTCCACGCCGATGGGGACGGACAGGCCGCTGGGGAACCAGCCCAGCCACACGGCGAAAACCGTCAGCAGAAGGAGGGCCAGCCAAAAGGTGGGGGTGCTGGAGATGAGCAGGCACCAGCCTCGGACCAGTTTATCCGGCCACCGCCCCCGCAGGGCCCCTGCCAGCACCCCCAGGGTCAGCCCCAGAATTCCGGACAGCACCCAGGCAAAGAGCAGCAGCCCCAGGGAGTTGGCCAGCCGCTCCCCGATGATCTGAAGCACCGGCTGGCGGTAAAGCAGGGAGGTCCCAAAGTCCCCCTGGAGGGCGGAGAACAGCCAGCCCAGGTACCGCTCCGCCAGGGGGGTGTTCACCCCCCAATAGTCCTCCAGCTGGGCGATCTGCTCCTGGCTCATAGAGCCCAGGGCGGCCTGACCCACGTTGGTCTGGAGGGGGTCCAGGGGGGAGGCGGACATGAGGAGGAAGGCCGCCAGGCTCACCCCCAAAAGGAGAAGCGCCATGCGCAGCAGTTTTTTTCCTGCGAATTGCAGGCGGTGTTTCATGTGTGGGAACTCCTTCCTTGCCAGGGGATTTCGCCGCTGCGGCGGCGAGCTTCTTTCTGGATGCCCAGAAAGAAGTCAAAGAGGCACCAGGGGGCAAGCGCAGATCGGCTTTTAGCCGATATGTCGCTTGTCCCCTGGACCCCCATTTTACGGGGGCCGCCCATGCGGGAGCTTGGCAGTCAACGCAAAGGCGCGGGTGGACGTCGATTGGTGTTCATTCTATTACAGCTGCCGCTGAGTTTCCAGAAGCCTGTCAGGGGTACTCCTCCTGGTTGAAAGCGCGCCTTTGTCTGTGGCGGGGCTCAAGTGCGGCTCAGAAGGACGGCGGGAACCGGAATGGAAGCGTTGGTCCGGCAAAGCCAGGCGCAGAAATGGAACCGCAACAGCGGCAATCTTTGAACCCCACAGCCGCCGAAGGCGGCCCCAACGCAAAGCCCAACGAAGTGGGTTTGCGTTGGAGAGGAGGAGCAAGGGAGCGGACGCAGTTTTCGCCGCCAGGCGGAAACGGAGTCGAGCGGACTTTGCGACGACGAAGGGCCCAGTGGCCCGGTGGGAATTTAGACCAGCCACTCAGATTTTGCGCGCCGGAAATATTGTACTGGTTAACAGTAGGGCATCCCCCGTAATGGGGTCCGGGGAAAGGCGAATATGAGCGCGTCAGCGCTCATCCTGAGCCGTCCCCGGGGGCGTTTTGGTTCCTTTGCCGCCATGGGCAAAGGAACTCGCCGCCCGCAGGCGCGTTTCGGAGCGCAACCGCCGCTTTGCGGCGGCTCTTAGCGCGGAGATGGCGGCGAAATCCCCTGCGCACAATCCGCTCAAGACCAACTCCAGCAATCCACGTTGTTGACGATGGACCAGCCGTGGCCGTGGGGATGAATTTTCTGCTGGGCGATCTGAAGGCCGTCCCGCACCCAATAGAGGTGGTCCACATTCACCAGCCACACCCAGGGGACGTCCCCGTCCTGGGTGATGCCGGTGGTCCCATCCCACTGGGCGAGCTGCCAGAGCGCATAAGACTCCTCCAGATCGGTGCTGGCCAGGGCGGCGTCCATATAGGCGTCCACGGTGGGATTGGAATAGGGGGAGTACTGGGCCGAGCCGGTGTCCCCGATGGTGTGGTAGATGTTGTAGAGCTCCATGGGGGTGTGAGCCCCCCAGCCCCAGATGAGAGGCTGGGACAGGGCCCGGTCGTAGGCGGTGTCCCAGCCAACTCCCTCCATGGTGCAGGCGATGCCCAGCTCCTCCATCTGGTTGGCAAAGTCGGCGCACAGGGCCTGGCGCACCGAATCTCCTGTGGAGTAGAGCAGATTTAGCTCCGCCCGGACCCCGTCCTGATAGCGGTAGCCGTCATCGGAGAGAAGCCAGCCCGCCTCGTCCAGCAGGGCGGCGGCCCCCTCCGGGTCGTAGGCTACCTCCGAGGCCGGATTGTACCAGGGCAGGTTGTCGCACACGCTGTAGGCGGGGGAGCCGTAGCCGCCCAGCACATGGTCGATCATCTCCTGGCGGTCGATGCCGATGTTGATGGCCCGGCGCACCCGCACGTCGGCGGTAAAGTCGTTGCCCACCGCCCGGCCCTCCTCGTCCGTCCCGGCGGGGACGGCTGGGAAGTTGAACCCCCGGTTGTCCACGCTGTCGTAGGCGGCCAGGGTGTAACCGTCAATGGCCTGATCTGAGTAGGTGGCGGAGGTGTAGGCCACATCCACCTGCCCCGCCTGGGCGGCCAGGAAGGCGGCGTCCTCCTCCATGAAGAGGATGACCACCCGCTGCATGGAGGGGGGGTCCCCGTAGTAGTCCGGGTTGGCCTGTAAAATTACCTGCTGGCCCCGGTCCCACTGGACCAGTTCATACCGGCCCGAGCCAATGGGGTCAGACCCATAGGTGGCCGGGTCGTAGGCATGCTCCGGTATAATGCCCACGATGGCCATGGTATAGGGCCAGATGGAGAAGGGGCGGTTCATGTGAAAGACCACGGTGGTTTCATCCACGGCCTCCGCGTAGTCCAGCATGGTGAAATCATTCACCGAGCTGGAGCTCTTTACTGTGTTGTAAGTAAAAGCCACATCCTCCGCCGTCAAGGGCTCCCCGTCGGTAAAGGTTACGTCCCCCCGGATGGTCACCGTCCAGGTCAGGCCGTCATTGCTGACGGTATATCCGGTGGCCAGGTCATAGCCGATGGTCAGGTCCGGGTTGGTGACCGTGAGAGTAGACTGGATGAGGGGCTCGTGGACGTGCTCCCCGGCCCCCCAGCCAAAGGCCGGGTCAAAGCCGGAGGCGGGCTCGGAGTTGGGGTCCATGGCGACCACCACCGTGTCTTCCCCCTGCGCGGGGCCGCTGGAGGCGGAACTGCTGGCAGGCAAATTTCCTTGACAGCCAGACAGGAGTAGGGATAGGGAGAGAACAGCTGATAAAACAGATGCGATAAGGGAATATTGCTTCACAGAGATACCCCCTGTTACAGTTTCCCCAGGATCTCTTTCACGATCTCCTGATAGGACACCCCGTTCTCCCGGGCCAGCCGGGCCGCGTCCTCAAACTCGGGCTTTTGGTGGGTGACGCCGAAGCCGTGGGCCAGCTTCAGGCCCACCGGCCCCCACTGGGTCTGGACCTGACCGGCCCCCGGGGTGAGGAAGTATTTGCCGCACCGGCGCACCCGTAACCCGTTGGTGGTGGTTTCCGACAAGATATGCCGGGCCATGTCCGCCTCCTGCTCCGGGGGACATAGGACGGTGAGCACATGGCCGGAGCGGCCCTTTTTCATGGTGCCGGGGGTGACGTACACGTCCAGCGCTCCCAGCTCCAGCAGGCGGGAGCAGGCGTAGGACAGGGCCTCGGGGGTCATGTCGTCGATGTTGCACACCAGCTCCAGAATCTCGCCGTTGGCCTGCTCAGCCGTCTCCCCCAGGAAGGCCCGGACGCAGTTGGCCTGCTCAAAGGTCTTGGTGCCGATGCCCACGCCCACGCCCTGGGCCGCCATCACCGGCATGGGGCCGAAGCTCTGGGCAAAGTGGGTGAGCAGGGCGGCTCCCGTGGGGGTGCACAGCTCCCCCTGAACGGTCCCGCCGTAGATGGGCACCCCGGAGAGCAGGTTTGCGGTGGCGGGGGCGGGGACGGGCATCACCCCGTGGGCGCACCGGACCGTGCCGCTGCCCACATGGATGGGGGAGGCGAGGATCTGGTCCGGCTGGAGCAGATACAGGGCGTAGCACACCCCCACCACGTCGGCCACCGCGTCCAGGGCCCCCACCTCGTGGAAGTGGACGTCCCCCACGGGACAGCCGTGGGCCTTGGCCTCCGCCTGGGCGATGGCGTCGTACACGCCCCGGGCCTGGGCCTTGACCGGTTCGGGGAGGGGGAGGCTGCCGATGAGCTCCGCGATGTGTCCCGGCGCGGCATGGTGGTGATGGTGGTGCTCCCCGCCATGATTATGGTCATGATGGTGTTCATGCTCATGGCTGTGGTCGTGCTCGTGCTCATGGTCATGGTCATGGTGGTGTTCGTGCTCGTGGTGGGAGTGGTGCTCCTCTCCTTCGTGGCTGTGGATCTGGCTGTGTCTGGCCCCCTCCGGGGCGGCGGGCTCCGTCTCCTCCTGGCCGTGGACGGTCACCGCCATGTGGGTGCCCGCAATGCCGCAGGTGGAGGCGGCCTGGGCCTCCAGATGGACGCCGGGCAGGCCCAGGTGGTTCATAGTGCGCAGGAACCCCTCCTTGTCCTCCAGCAGCTCGTACAGGGCGGCCATAAGCATATCCCCGGCGGCCCCCATGTTGCATTCCAGATACAGTGTTTTCATATTACTCTCCCAACCCTTCCATTTGATTGATGCGGCTGGCCAGGTAACCTGCGCCAAAGCCGTTGTCGATGTTGACCACGCTGCACCCGGAGGCGCAGGAGTTGAGCATGCTCAACAGGGCGGACAGCCCGCCGAAGCTGGCCCCGTAGCCCACACTGGTGGGCACCGCAATGACGGGGCAGTCCACCAGGCCGCCCACCACCGAGGCCAGGGCCCCCTCCATCCCTGCCACGGCCACCACGCACCGGGCGGCCATCAGGGTGTCCAGGTTGGACAGCAGCCGGTGCAGGCCGGCCACCCCCACGTCGTACAGGCGGGTGACCTGATTCCCCATGGCCTCGGCGGTGAGGGCGGCCTCCTCCGCCACCGGCATGTCGCTGGTGCCGCCGGTGGCCACCACGATGTTGCCCAGCCGCTTCTGCTCTCCCGGGTAGGCCAGGCCCAGCCGGGCGATGGGGTGGTAGTCCAGGGGGACCGACTTTGCCACCTGGTCCGCCGCTTCTGGGGAGATGCGGGTGACCAGAATGTTCCGACAGCCCCGCTCTCCCATTGTCCCGGCGATACCGGCGATCTGCTCCGGGGTCTTGCCCGCCCCGTAGATCACCTCCGCCGCCCCCTGGCGGACAGAGCGGTGGAAGTCCACCTTGGCGTAGCCCAGGTCCTTAAAGGGGGCCTCCTTCAGCTTCAGCAGGGCATTCTCCGGGGAGACGGCCCCATCCGCGACCCCGCGAAGGAGGGCTAAAATATCGTGTTTGTTATCCATACAAAACCTCCGTCAAATACGGCTTGCAGGGCCGGGCCCTGCCTGCTCCACGGACGGGGCCCGGGGGGCCAGGTCCAGAAGGACGCTTGGAAAATCACCCTGGAGTGCGGCCAGCAGCTCCTCCCGCCGTTCCAGCGCCAGGGGGAGCTGCGCCTTGGTCACCTGGAGGCGGGCCGCCCCGTGAAAGAGCCGCACCCGAAAATCCCGGAAGCCCAGGGCGGCCAGGGCGCTCTCCGCCCGCTCCACCCGCTCCAGGTCCGCCTGGGTGATGGGGGTGCCGGTGGGGATGCGGGTGGCCAGGCAGGCGTAGGCGGGCTTGTCCCAGGTGAACAGCCCCGCTTTTTGGGAGAGGCGGCGCACCTCCCCTTTCGTCAGGCCGCACTCCCGCAGGGGGGAGCGCACCTCCAGTTCCCTGAGCGCCCGCATCCCTGGGCGGTCCCCCGCGTCGTCCGAGGCGTTGGTGCCGTCCAGAAGGACGGGGTAGCCGTCCCGCCGGGCGGCCTGCCACAGGTGGGAGAACAGGGCCTTTTTACAGAAGTAGCACCGCTGTGGGCCGTTGGCCGCTGCCTCTGGCACCGCCAGCACGTCCACGTCCACCGTGGTCATGGGGACCGCCAGCTCTTTGGCCAGCCGGAGGGCGTCCTCCCACTCAAACTGGGGCTGGAAGGGAGTTTTTACATAGTAGGCCCGCACCTGGCAGCCGCAGCCCTTGGCCGCCCACAAAAGGAAGGCCGAGTCCGTCCCGCCGGAGAAG
>CALWWF010000188.1 GCA_944385165.1 uncultured Oscillospiraceae bacterium | reverse complement strand
GGGGAGACCCGTCCTCCGCTTTGCTGGAGGTGCTGGATGTGGAGCAGAACAGCACCTTCCGGGACAACTTTCTGGAGCTCCCCTTCGACCTGTCCGACGTGATGTTTATCACCACCGCCAACACCACTGAGACCATCCCCCGTCCCCTCCTGGACCGGATGGAGGTCATCGAGCTGCCCAGCTACACCGACGAGGAGAAGCTCCAGATCGCCAAGCGCTATCTGCTGCCCAAGGAGATGAAGCGCCACGGGCTGGAGCGCAACCAGATGAAGGTGTCCGACGGGGCCATTCGGGAGATGATCGTCTCCTACACCCGGGAGTCCGGCGTGCGGGTGCTGGAGCGGCAGATCGCGGCGATCTGCCGGAAGGCGGCCATGCGCCTGGTGTCAGAGGATGGAAAGCAGGTACGCATTACAGATAAAGAGCTGAAAGAGTTCCTGGGCGCCCCCCGGTACTACCCGGAGCGGCAGGTGTTGGAGGAGCGCGTGGGCGTGGTCAACGGCCTGGCCTGGACCTCGGTGGGCGGCGAGCTGTTGGAGGTGGAGGTCAACGTGGTCCCCGGCTCCGGCAAGGTGGAGCTCACCGGCAACCTGGGCGACGTGATGAAGGAGTCCGCCCACGCGGCCCTGAGCTTCATCCGCAGCCAGGCCGACCGGCTGGGCATCCCCGCCGACTTTTATAAAGAGAAGGACATCCACGTCCACTTCCCGGAGGGGGCCGTGCCCAAGGACGGGCCCTCCGCCGGCATCGCCATCACCACCGCCATGGTGTCCGCCCTCACCGGGGCCCCGGTGAAGCGGGGCATCGCTATGACCGGCGAGGTGACCCTGCGGGGCCGAGTGCTGCCCATCGGCGGCCTGCGGGAGAAGACCATGGCCGCCCTGCGCAACGGCATCCACACGGTGATCATCCCCGCCGACAACGGAAAGGATTTGGATGAGATCGACCAGACGGTGCGCAGCGCCCTCCACTTCGTGCTGGTGGACCGGGCGGACCAGGTGCTCGCCGAGGCCATCCGCACCTCCGGCAGCACGGCGGAGCGGCGGCGCGCCCTGAGCGACAGCCTGCCCGGGGAGAAGAACCGGAGTACCGCCCAGCTGCGGCAGTGAGGGGGAGCGTCATGGCAGTCAACCTGCAAAAGGCGGAGTTTATCCTCTCCGCCGCCGCGCCCAAGGACTTCCTGCGGGACGGCCTGCCCCAGGTGGCCTTTGCCGGCCGGTCCAATGTGGGCAAGTCGTCGGTGATCAACCGGCTTTTGAACCGGAAGAACCTCGCCCGGGTGGGGGCCGCCCCCGGCAAGACCACCCACATCAACTACTTCAAAATCGACGGCGCCTTCTACCTGGTGGACCTGCCTGGCTACGGCTACGCCAAGGTGTCCAAGGGGGAGCGGGACCGGTGGGCCAAGCTGATGGAGGGCTACTTCGCCGACCCAGAGCTGATGACCCTGGGGGTCATGATCGTGGACGCCCGGCACAAGCCCACGGCGGACGACTTTACCATGGCTCAGTGGTACCGGGACGCGGGCTGCCCCGTGGTGGTGGTGGCCAATAAGCTGGACAAGCTGAAAAAAAGCGAGATCGAGGGAAACCTCCAGCGCATCCGGGAGACCCTGGCGCTGGGGGAGGAGACCCCCCTGATCCCCTTCTCCGCGGAGAAAGGGACCGGCAAGGAGGAGCTGCTCCGGGTGATTTTGTCCGGCGTGGAGTCATAAAATAAGCGACAGACAAGATCCCCTGCGCCGCACAGCCTGGCGGTACAGGGGATCTTTTTCCGGCGTTCCGCCCCTGAGGGCGGGCCACACTTGTCAACTCCCGCCGGAGTTGGTATAATAAAAAAATCTAGGTTTGATATGCTAAAGGGGAACCTCGCTATGGGTGCATTGACCGGAGTTTTACATCACATGGACTGGCTGAGCCTGCTGCTGTTTATCATGAGCGGCGCGGCCTGCCTCATCAGCCTCACCGTTCACGAGATGTCCCACGGCTTGGCGGCCTACCGCCTGGGGGACCCCACCGCCAAGCTCAACGGCCGTCTGACCCTGAACCCCCTCTCCCATGTGGACTGGATCGGCCTGCTCCTGCTGCTCACTGTGGGGGTGGGCTGGGCCAAGCCGGTGCCGGTGGACCCCCGGAATTTCCGCCATCCCCGGCAGGGGATGGCCATCACCGCCCTGGCCGGGCCCCTGTCCAACTTCCTGCTGGCCCTGCTGGCCCTGGGGATCGGCTCTCTGCTGATCGCCTTTGCCCCGGCCAACCGGCCGGTGGCCTATATTCTGCTGTTTTTGTGCCAGCTGGCGGTGCTGAACGTGGGCCTGGGGGTCTTTAACCTGATCCCCGTGCCCCCGCTGGACGGCTCCCGGGTGCTGGAACTGTTTCTGCCCGAGGGGGCGTACCGGTGGCTGATGCGCTATGAGCGGTATCTGATCGTGGGGGTGTTTTTGCTGGTGTTCTTCGGGGCTTTCGATGCCCCCCTGTACGCGGCATTGGAGGGGGTGACCCGGCTTTTGTGTCAGGTGACTCAGTTCCCCTTTGCACTGGTGGCGTATTACTTTTTCTGACCGTTGAGTCGGCAGGCCGGGAGGCGGAAACTTGGAGAGTCCCATCTATCATCTGGAGCATGTGGTAAAGGCAAAGAGTGAGGACTTAGAGGACTTCGTGGGTCCTCTGGACCTGATCCTCCACCTGCTGAGCAAAAACAAAATGGAGATCCAGGACATCCAGATCTCCCTGATCCTGGACCAGTATCTGGACTGGATGCGTCAGCGGAAGGAGCTGGACCTGGAAGTGGCCAGTGAGTTTGTCACCATGGCCTCCCATCTGGTCTACATCAAGACCCGGATGCTCCTGTCCATCCACGACGAGGAGGCCATAAGCGAGATGGAACAGCTCATCGCCACCCTGGAGGCCCACCAGCGCAGCGAAAATTTCCTGAAAATCAAGGCGGTGGTCCCAAAGCTGGATGGGCGGTATACCTATGGCCGGGATTTCCTGACCAAGGAGCCGGAGGCGGTGCAGCCGGACAAAACCTACCGCTACGTCCATCCCAAGGAGGACCTGCGGAAGGCCATGCAGGGGGTGCTGGCCCGGTCAGAGAACAAGCTGCCCCCGCCGGTGTCCGCCTTTGAGGGGATCGTGGGCCGGGAGCCCTACCCGGTGGCGGAGAAGGCCCTGGAGGTCTTGCAGCGGCTGGTCCACCTGGGGGTGACCCGGTTCCAGAACCTGTTCCGGGGGAGCCGGAGCCGCTCGGAGGTGGTGGCCACCTTCTTGGCGGTGCTGGAGCTGTGCAAGGCCCACCGGCTGCGTCTGGCGGGGACGGCGGAGGACTGCACCGTCACCGCCGCCGGGGACGGGCCGGAGGAGGTTACCGCCGCCGGAGATGGGGCAGACTAGACAGAGAGAGGGGGCGTTGTTTCGTGGAACTCAAGGAGATGGAGTCGGCCCTGGAGGCCATCCTCTTCGCCGCCGGGGAGCCGGTGGGGGTGGAGCGGCTGTGCCTGGGGCTGGAGACCGACCGGCCCACCCTGGACGCGGTGGCCCAGCGGCTCATGGACCGGTACAGCTATGAGCGCCGGGGGGTCCGCCTGCTGCGGCTGGACGCCAGCTATCAGATGTGCTCCGCCCCGGAATACGCGGACTACGTCCGGAAGACCCTGGAGAGCCGCAAGCCCGCCCGGCTGTCTCAGCCGGCCCTGGAGGTGCTGGCCATCATTGCCTACTACCAGCCGGTGACCCGGGCCTATGTGGACCAGGTGCGGGGGGTGGACAGCTCCTACACGGTGGGGCTGCTGCTGGAGCGGGACCTGATTGAGGAGAGCGGCCGCCTGGCGGTGCCCGGCCGGCCAATTTTGTACCGGACCACCAAGACCTTCCTGCGCTCCTTCGGGCTGAGCAGCCTGGAGGACCTGCCAGAGCTCCCCAACAACACCCAGGAGGGGGACCAGATGACCTTGAAGCTGGAGGAGGCCATCGCCAAGCGGCGGGCGGAGGAGACGCAGTCCGCCTCTGAGCAGGCCGGGGAGGAACAGACATGATCTGGGCGGCGGCAGCGGCGGTTTTCGTTGTACTGACCCTGCTGGGCCGGACCCGCCTGGGAATTTTGGGGGAGTACACCCGCCAGGGCGCCGGAGGCTGAGGCGGTGTCCCAGGAGGCGGAGGGGGGAGCCCCATGATTTGGGGGATTTTTCTGGTCCTTCTGGCGGTGCTGGCCCTGTTGGGGCGGACCCGCCTGGGGGTTCGGGGGACGTACACCCGGCAGGAGGTGGGGCT
>CALWWF010000187.1 GCA_944385165.1 uncultured Oscillospiraceae bacterium | reverse complement strand
AGCCCCAGACGGTGACCCCCACCGCCGACGCCGCCCGGGCCTACATCGGCCAGAGCGCCTCCAGCCTCATCGCCGCCCTGGGCTCCCCCATCAGCAGTTCCTACGCTCCCAGCTGCCTGGGGCCCGGCGAGGACGGAGAGCTGATTTACGACGGCTTCACCGTGTACACCTACCGGGAGAACGGGGTGGAGACCGTGGAGGACGTACTGTAAATCGAAACACGCTTGAACAGAAAACGGCTGTCTCAGTTTATTTAGAGCCCGGCGTAGCATAGGACAAGCCGCTTTTGAGGACGCAAGGAGAAGAGTATGATGCAGAAACGATGGACTGCACTGGCGCTGGCGGCGCTGATGCTCGTTACCACCTCCTGCCACCGGCAGACCCAGCCGGAGGACTCGTCACAGTCCAGTCAGAGCACCTGGACCCAGTCCGCGGACTCCTCCCAGAGGGAGGAGCCGGAGCCGGTGAAAGAGCCCCCCTCCTGGGAGGAGGGCCGCACGGTGGACGATCTGCCCGACGACTATAACGGTCTGGAGCTGCCCATTCAGGGGGCCACCGGCTACGCCTCGGTGAAACTGCCCCTGTGGGCGGCGATGGAGGACTCGGAGGCCGCCGCCCTGGCGGTGGAGGAGTGGGAGAAGGCCCAGGAGGAGGCGGAGCGCCTAGCCCAGGAGCAGGCCGCAGCGGCGGCCCAGGCTCAAGGGCAGGCACAGGCGGCAGCGCAGGCTTCCGATACCGCCGCGCCGGAGACGCCTGTCTCCGAGGCAGAGAGTGTCCCCGGGGCGGAGCCAGTCCAGACCCAGCCGGATACCTCCAGCAGTGAGGAAACGGCTGCGCCGGCCCAGGAGCAGCCCGCCCAGGCGCAGGACGGCGCTCAGCCGGAAGAAGGCCAGACCCAGCCGGAGCAGCCGGCGGCAGAGGAGGGATCCTCCGCCGGTGAGGCGCCCGCGCCGGAGACCCCCGCCGCCCCGGAGCCCACCGCCCCTCAGACGGAATCTCCGGCAGCTCCGGAGACCGGCGAGACGCCGGAGGGGGAGGCCGGGACAGAGCCGGAGGAGGAAGAGAAGCCCCCCACCCTCACCGACGGGGCGCTGGCCCTGCTGGCCCCCGGGACCCCCTTCACCGTCCTGCGGGAGGAGGGGGCGTGGTGGGAGATCGCGGTGACAGCGGACTGCTTCACCGACGAGGAACAGATAGAGACCGAGTCGAGAGAGACCACCGGCTGGGTGGAGCACAAGTACTGCTTCGTCAACCTGCCCGACGTGATCCCCTCCATCATTTACGACGCCACCAACAGCTACTCCTCCCACTTCGTCTCCTGCGGCAAGCGCATCCCGGAGGTCACCGGAGAGGCCTTCTATCCCAGCAAGACCTATAACCAGCGGCTGGGAAAGATGGAGTTTATGATGCCGGTGCTCTACTCCATGGCTTTCCGGCTGTGCGAGGCCCAGCAGAATGCGCTGGCCGAGGGGAACAGCCTGATCCTCTATGAGGGCTACCGGCCCCATTCGGTACAGACCCAGGTGCTCAGCGCCCTGTCCGCCATAGCCCGCACCGACCCGGAGGTGAAGGAGGCGGTGACCGGGGAGCCCTGGAGCATCTCCTGGTTTATCTCCGGGGGGTATTCCAACCACCAGCGGGGATACGCGGTGGACATGGGGCTGGCCAAGGTGACGGCTACCAAGGAGTACACCACCGGCGGGCTTCGCTATGTGCGGGTGTGGAACTATGAGCGCTATGAGATGCCCACCCCCATCCACGAGCTCAGCCGGGCGGCGGCCACCTTTACCGCCCCCGTGACCATCAACTCCACCACCGCCTGGAAAAGCGCAGAGCTCTCCCAGGACATGGCCGCCAACGAGCCGGCCTTGGGCCTTCAGCGCTACTGCACCGATGCGGAGCTGACCCCCTTGGCCTCGGAGTGGTGGCACTTCAACGATCTGGCTACCCGCAGCCAGGTGCTCAGCAACCAGGGGACCGGCGGATTTGCCATCTCCAGCGTTCGGAGCACGGCCCCCGGATAAGACCATAGTAAGTAAAGATGCCCACTGGCTTGGCCAGTGGGCATCTTTGCATCAGGAAAGCCGCCGGAGTCTGGATTGGACTCCGGCGGCTTGCAGATTTGAACCGAAGAGGGGGGAGGCTTACACCTCGAACATCAGATCGCCGTAGGTGGGCACGGGCCAGATGGACTTGTCCACCATCAGCTCCAAGGTATCGATGGGGTAGCGCAGGGCGGCCATGGCGGGGACCACCGCGGTGTGGTAGGCCAGGGCCATCTCCTTCACGTCCTGGATGGCGTCCACCCGCTCCATCAGAGGCTTGAGCTGCTCCAGAGCAGTGGATGCCTCCGCCAGATGGGCGCTCACGTCCTTGAGCAGCTTGTGCTGGACAGACAGGTCGGCCTCCGGGCAGGCGGCGGAGACAGAGGTGATGGACTGGGCCAGACGGGTGGTGTAGGAGATCACGGCGGGGATGTAGTGCTTGGAGGCCATGTGGATCATGGTGTTGGCCTCGATCTTGGTGACCTTCACATAGGTCTCGTACATGATCTCCGCCCGGGCCTCCAGTTCCGTCTGGGTGTAGATGCCGAACTTGGTGAACAGCTTGACCGCCTTGTCAGTGGTGAGAGCGGGCACCGTATCCACCAGAGAGGTCAGGTTGGGCAGCCCCCGGCGGGCGGCCTCCTGGACCCACTCGTCGGAGTAGCTGTTGCCGTTGAAGATGATCCGCTGGTGCTGGGCCATGTTGTCGTGGATGAGCTTCATGCAGGCGGCGTCAAAGTCCTCCGCCTTCTCCAGCACGTCGGCGGCGTCGCACAGGGCCTCCGCCACGATGGCGTTGAGGGTGGTGTTGGCGTCGGCGATGGAGTCGGAGGAGCCCACCATGCGGAACTCAAACTTATTGCCGGTGAAGGCGAAGGGGGTGGTGCGGTTGCGGTCGGTGGCGTCCTTGCTCAGGACAGGGATGGTGGATACGCCGGAGTCCAGCTTGCCGGTGGCCAGCAGCTTGATGGAGTCGGCGTTGGAGACGATCTGTTCCACCATGTTCTCCAGCTGGTCTCCCAAGAAGATGGAGATGATGGCCGGAGGGGCCTCCTGGCCGCCCAGACGCTGGTCGTTGCCCACGCAGGAGGCGGACTGGCGCACCAAGTCGGCGTGGACGTCCACCGCCTTCATGATGCAGGAGAGGACCAGCAGGAACTGGAGGTTCTCGTTGGGGGTCTCGCCGGGGTCCAGCAGGTTCTCGCCGGTGTCGGTGGCGATGGACCAGTTGTTGTGCTTGCCGGAGCCGTTGACCCCCGCATAGGGCTTCTCATGGAGCAGGCACACTAGGCCGTGGCGGGTGGCCACCCGCTTCATGGTCTCCATGGTAAGCTGGTTCTGGTCCACGGCCAGGTTGCACATGGTATAGATGGGGGCCATCTCGTGCTGGGCGGGGGCCACCTCATTGTGCTGGGTGGTGGCGGGGATGCCCAGCTTCCACAGCTCCTCATTCAGATCGGACATGAAGGAGCCCACCCGGTCCCGGATGACGCCGAAGTACTGGTCCTCCAGCTCCTGGCCCTTGGGGGCGGGGGCGCCGAAGAGGGTGCGGCCGGTGTAAATCAGATCCCGGCGCTTTAAATACTTCTCCCGGTCCACCAGGAAGTACTCCTGCTCGGGCCCCACGGAGGGGAAGACCTTCTGGGCCTCGGTGTTGCCGAACAGGCGCAGGATGCGCAGGCCCTGGGTGTTGATGGCCTCCATGGAGCGCAGCAGGGGGGTCTTCTTGTCCAGCGCCTCGCCGGTGTAGGAGACGAAGATGGTGGGGATACACAGGATGGTGCCGGCGGTCATCTCCTTCACAAAGGCGGGGGAGGTCATGTCCCAGGCGGTGTAGCCCCGGGCGTAGTGGGTGGCCCGCAGGCCGCCGGAGGGGAAGGAGGAGGCGTCGGACTCGCCCATGATCAACTGCTTGCCGGTGAGCTGGAGGATGGTCTTGCCGTCCTCTGGGCGGGTGATAAAGGAGTCGTGCTTCTCGGCGGTGATGCCGGTGAGGGGCTGGAACCAGTGGGTGTAGTGGGTGGCACCCTTCTCCACAGCCCAGTCCTTCATGGCGTTGGCCACCACGTCGGCGGTGGACATGCTGATGTTGCCCCCGTGCTTCATCACGTCCATGACCTCCTGGAACACCTTCTTTGGCAGGCGCTCCCGCATGACGGCGGTGCTGAACACGTTGGAACCGAAAATTTCCGTGACGTTGACGCTCATAGTCTCAAACCCTTTCCTTAACATGCGGACCTGGACAAAGGCCGATCCTGTTTGAAGGGGACGGCTGTTCCGGGTCCGCCCTGGTCCACTGAATGGCAGTTACATCAAGCATACCGCAAGGGGGGAATTTTTGCAAGACTTGAAACCCACAAACTTCTAATTTTCCCGGGGAAGGGATGTAGAAGTTCCCACAAATCCACCAAAAATAGGGGAGAATTCATCTTGACAGGAGACTTTGGACCGGTATACTTGTTTTTATCAGCGAGAAACCAACGGAAAGGAGCGCGAGTAACTGATGCGATACTCGAAGGAAGAGATCCTCCAGATGGTCCGGGAGGAGGGGATCGAGTTTGTTCGGATGCAGTTTACCGACATCTTCGGCCAGCTGAAAAATGTGGCCATCACCGCCTCTCAGATCGGAAAGGCGGTCAATAACCAGATCATGTTCGACGGCTCCTCCATTGAGGGCTTCACCCGGGTGGACGAGTCAGACCAGTATCTGTACCCGGATCTGGACAGCTTTGCCATCTTCCCCTGGCGTCCCGCCCAGGGGCGGGTGGCCCGCCTGATCTGCGACGTGTACAACACCGACGGGACCCCCTTCGTGGGGGACCCGCGGGGAGTGCTGCGCCGGGTGGTCCGGAAGGCGAGGGCCATGGGCTTTGACGCGTTCAACATCGGGCCGGAGCTGGAGTTCTTCCTCTTTGAGACCGACGAGGAGGGCCGGGCGACCACCCGCACCGGGGACCAGGCGGGGTACTTTGACCTGGGCCCCTTGGATCAGGGAGAGTCCACCCGCCGGGAGATCTGCCAGATGCTGGAAGAGATGGGCTTTGAGATCGAGGCCAGCCACCATGAGAGCGCCGCCGGACAGCACGAGATCGATTTCAAATATGTCAACGCCATGGACGCGGCGGACAAGATCATGACCTTTAAGCTGGCGGTGAAGAGCATCGCCCAGAAAAACGGCCTTCACGCCACCTTTATGCCCAAACCCCTGTTCGGAACGGCGGGTTCCGGGATGCACTTGAATATGTCCCTGTTCCGAAACGGGGAGAACCTGTTCTACGACCCCAATGATCCAAGAGGGCTGTCCAAGACCGCCTACTCCTTCATCGCCGGCCTTTTGGAGCATGTAAAGGGGTTCACCGCCTTGACAAACCCCCTGGTCAATTCCTATAAACGGCTGGTGTCCGGCTATGAGGCCCCCTGCTATAAGGCCTGGTCCGCCTCTAACCGCTCCGCCCTCATCCGTATCCCCGCCTCCCGGGGCAGCTCCACCCGTCTGGAGCTGCGCAGCCCGGACCCGTCCTGCAACCCCTATCTGGCCATTGCCGCCTGCCTGGCCGCGGGGCTGGACGGGATCGAGCGGGGGCTGACTCCTCCCCCGGAGATCCCGGGGAACATCTATGAGATGGACGCGGCCACCCGGGCCTCTTTCGGGATTGAGGGCCTGCCCCGCACCCTGGAGGAGGCCCTGGAGGAGATGCAGAGGGACGCTTTGGTGATGGACGTGCTGGGGGAGCATGTGGCTGGGCACTACATCAAAGGAAAACGCCGGGAGTGGGAGGAGTACCAGACCCGGGTGTCCAGTTGGGAGCTGGAGAAATACCTGGTGGCCTATTAAACCGCGTTTGACAGCCTGAAGATTTCCAAACCGGGCAGGAGAGGAGGGGGACGTGTGGATACCGTTATTGTCGCCTTTGAGAATACCAAATTTGTCCGACAGATCAGCGAGCTGTTAGAGGGAGCGGGAGTTGCCGCCTGCCAGGCCTGCTCCTCCGGGGACCAGGTCCGTCGCCTGCTCCAGCGCCAGAGCGCCGGCTGCGTCATCTGCGGACCCCACCTCACCGACGGGCCGGCGGAATGGCTGTTTGACGATCTGCCGCCCTCCTGCCTGCTGCTGCTGGTGGGCCCCAAACACCAGCTGGACCTGTGCGGCAATCCGGATATTTTTAAGCTGAACATCCCCCTGCGCCGGGAGGAGACTATCTATACCGTCCGGCTGCTCCTCCAGTTCAGCCGCCGGCTGGAGCGCCTGGTCCGCTCCAGCCGCAGCGCCTCGGAGCAGCGGGAGATCGACAAGGCCAAGAAGGCCCTGATGGAGCGCCGGGGCCTCACCGAGGAGGAGGCCCACCGCCAGCTCCAGAAGCGGAGCATGGACGAGGGGAGGCGGCTGGTACAGACCGCCCGGCAGATCTTGGCCGAATTGGAACCGGAACATTAAGAATGAAGAATGAAGGCCGGCCCGCTGGACCGGCCTTTTGTTTTTATTGCTGCTGTCTATTCGTCCAGATACTCCATCAGTTCATAGACCCGCTCCCGAGTGACTTCTGCGGAGCGCTGGGCCTGGGCCATGATTTGGAGGGAGCCTCCATCGTATTCCTCGCCCGCGTGGGCCGCCTCATTGTCCTTCCAGGCGATCCACTCCAACTCCTCCTGGGTGAGGGAGTCCATCTCCTCCGGGTCCAGGAGCTTGGTCAGGACCTGCCAGACATCGTTGAGCTGGCTGTCCCACAGCTGATCCATCTCCCCGTAGGCGCTGTTCAGATCCCCCTGGGACATGGTGTTGTCCTCGAGAATAGACTGCTCCAGGGTGTCTGATTGCTCCTGGGTGGCGGCCAGCCGGGTTTGCAGGCCTTCCACCAGGTCATAGCTGGAGAAGCCCAGCAGCTGCGTCTCATTGTAGAGCCCGTAGAAGGGAAGCTCTGTGACTTGGGAGAGGTCGGAAAGGCCGTCCGGCCCCAGGATGCTGTGGGCAACCCAGTTTACAAAATCCTCAGGCAGTTCCGCGATGGGCGCGCCGGGGAGATAGATGAGAAGCTCCTCCGCGCCGTCCAGGCCGTAGGGCTCGCTGTAGATGTAGTGGATGCCGTCCTTCGTCTCCTCGGCACCCACCTGATTTTGATAGTCGATTTGTGCAATGGTGACAGAATAGGTATCGTCGTTTACCTTTACAGGTTCCGTAAACTGCCCGGAAAAGTCACACCGGTACTGAGTGGTCATATCACTGTCATAGTAGGTCCCGGAGAAACTCCCGTCCGCCCGCACATGGAGCAGGGTGGACCAGGCGCCCACCCCGCTGGAGAAGACAAACTCCAGATTTTTTAGGTCATGGAAGGAAAAGTTCTCTACCGGCTCATTTGTCTCATCTGGGGACGAGGAGGAGGGGGCCTGGATGCTGGACGTGTCTGGCTGGGCGGCAGACGCGGAATCGGAGGAGGGGGGCTCCTGCTGAGAGCCGCCGCTCCCACAGCCGGAGAGCAGGGTGAGTGCCAGAACGCCGGTCAGCGCCCAGGCGGGGATATTTTCTGGAAACTTCATACGGCATACACCTCAAACATGGAGCCGGACCGGCCCCGAAGGATTGGCTTCCTATTCAGGATACCGGAAAGCGGCAATCCCAGTCTACCTGGTTTTCTGAAAAAGGGTTACAAATTCTTTTCTGAATGGTTACAACGGGACGTCCCCCAAAATTGGTAAACAAAAGTTATGTTTTGTTGATCTGTCATATTTTTTGACCGGACGCATACCCTCTTTCTAAGAGCACTAGGAAAGGAGCGGTGGGATGCATATCACCAAAATGCAGGGGCTGGCCTTAAACGTTTGGATGGCAGAGATTAAAAGAGCAGCGCCTCAAGAGTGACCAGTACACCGTCCTCCTCGTTGGAGGGACAGACCGCCTTCGCCGCCTTCTTTGCCTCGGGCGCGGCGTTAGCCATGGCGTAGCTGTATCCGCAGTATCGGAGCATTTCCACGTCGTTGCCGCCGTCCCCGAAGGCGGCGCACGCCTCCGGAGCGATTCCCCAGCGCCGTGTGAGCCGCTTCAGGCCGGAAGCCATGTGGCACCCGGGAAGGATCAGGTCGATGGAACCGTGGCCGCTGGTGGTGGGTTCCACCAGGCCCGCCAGTCGCTCCCGGAGCAGGTCATAGTAGAAGTAGGTCTTCTCATCCGGGACAGTGGGGGCGAACTTCAAGATCTGATCCTCCACCGATTTGAAGTCATCCACCCACTGCAGGCGGTGGTAGTAAACGCGGGTCAAATCGAAGAATTCCTGGCTGACGCTTCCCCGCTGGCAGTAAGCGCTGTTCACGCCGCACAGGACATTCCAGATTTCCGGATACTCTCCGCACACGTCGATGACCCGGAGGACCGTCTCTCTTGGCATATCGGCGGCAAAGACCAACTCCGTCCGGTCCTTTACAAACGCGCCGTTTTCCGCCACAAAAGCCAGTTCGTCGTAATAGCCGGGGAACAGATCCCGCAGCTGGTAGTATTGGTTTCCGCTGGCCACCACGAAGCGGCAGCCGGTCTCGTTCATCCGCTCTAAAATCCGTCGGAACCGGGGTACATCGTAGGTGTAGTCGGAGCGCACGAAGGTGCCATCCACATCTACCGCTACCAGTTTGATGGGTTGCATAGCGCTATCCTCCCTTGCTGATCTCTTATTTTCCTGGGATTCTTTCAGTATAATAATAGGGATCAGACCCGTCAATAAAAATCGAAACGAATGCATCATGCTCCACGCTTCCGCATAGGCTCTTCTACCGGAATTTCGGGAAAGGAGCAATGAGATGCATATCACGAAAATGCAGGGATTGGGAAACGACTACCTCTACATAAACTGTCTGGAGCATACGCCGGAGGACCTGCCGGGGCTGGCCCTGCGCCTGTCCGACCGGCACTTCGGGGTGGGCAGCGACGGGCTGATCGCCGTCCGGCCCGGGGTGAGCGGAGACTTCTCCATGGAGATGTACAACGCCGACGGCTCTCAGGGGGCCATGTGCGGCAACGGCATCCGCTGTCTGGGCAAGTATGTGTACGAAAAGGGGCTGACCCGAAAGACCTGCCTGACCATTGACACCCAGTCCGGTCCCCGGGCTCTGGAGCTCCATGTCCAGGGGGGCCGGGTGGAGGAGGTAACGGTGGATATGGGGGAGCCGAAGGTGTGCCCATCCCTGGAGCTGGATGCGAAGGGAGAGACCTTCACCGCCTGGCCGGTGGAGCTGGGCAATCCCCACGCGGTCATCTTCTGCCCGGACCCGGCCCAGGTCCCGCTGGAGCGGGTGGGGCCGGTCCTGGAGCGCGCCCCCCAGTTCCCGGACCGGGTGAACGTGGAGTTCGCCGCGCCCCGGGCCTGGGACCGGCTGGACGTGCGGGTGTGGGAGCGGGGCAGCGGCCTCACCCTGGCCTGCGGCACCGGGGCCTGCGCGGTGCTGGCGGCGGCGGTCAAGACCGGCCGGTGCGGGCGCAGGGCGTCGGTCCGTCTGCCCGGCGGTGTGCTGGAGCTGGAGTGGAAGCGGGATGGCGGACACATGTTTATGACCGGACCGGCGGTCACCGTGTTTGAGGGGGAGGTAGAGGAAGGGTAGAGAGATGGTTCCAATCAAAAACGGCGCTCCCCCGGCTTTGGCCGGGGGAGCGTTTGCTTTATGCGGGAAGAGTAGTTAGGAGCCCGCTTACATGCTGGTGGTCAGGACCTTCTTCAGGTGGGCAAAGCGGGGCAGGCCCTGGTCCTTGGGGGCGTTGGTCTCGCCCTGGATGAGGGGCAGGGCGTAGTCGATGAATTCCTGGGTCACGCCGTTGCCAGCCTCGTTGATCCACTCACGGGGAACCTTCTTCTCGAAGTTGGCCACGATGTCCAGGGGCTCCAGGGAGGTCTCGCACTTGTAGCCGCCCTCACGGGTGCACTTGAAGGCCACCATCTTGTCGGTGACGCCCTCCACGGCGGCGTTGACGGCGGCGGCGCCGGCCTGCCAGGCCTCCTGCACGTCGGTCTTGGAGGCCAGGTGAGCGCCGCAGCGCTGGAGCAGGGACAGCTCGATGCCCCGGACCTTGGCGCCGGTGGCCTGCTTCACCTTGTCGGCCAGCAGCGCGGCCAGGCCGCCCAGCTGAGCGTGGCCAAAGCCGTCGGTGGCGGAGGTCTTCGCCTCGGACACGAAGGTACCGTCGGCGTAGTGGATGCCCTCGGACACGGCCACCATGCAGTTGCCGGTCTTCTCGTACACGGCCTTCACGTCGGCCAGGAACTGGTCCATGTCGAAGTCCACCTCGGGCAGGTACACCAGGTCGGGGCCGCAGCCGATCAGGTTGGCCAGGGCGGCGGAGCCGGCCAGCCAGCCGGCGTGGCGGCCCATGATCTCGATGATGGCGATCATGCCGGTGTCATACACCCGGGCGTCCTGCCAGACCTCGGCGCAGGAGGTGGCGATATACTTGGCGGCGGAGGCGAAGCCGGGGCAGTGGTCGGTGCCGT
>CALWWF010000186.1 GCA_944385165.1 uncultured Oscillospiraceae bacterium | reverse complement strand
GACTGCGACGCCATCATCGTCCGCACCGCCAAGATCACCAAGCGCATCTTTGACGCCGCCCCCAAGCTGAAGATCCTGGCCCGCCACGGTGCCGGGTACGACGGGGTGGACCTGGCCGCCGCCCGGGAGCACGGGGTGCTGGTGTGCACCGCCGGCGGGGCCAACGCCATCTCTGTGGCGGAGCTGACCATCTTCTACATGCTCTACTGCTCCCGGAACTTCAAGAAGGTGGAGAAGCTCTATCTGACCGACTACCGTCAGGCCAAGATGGGCGTCCCCAAGACCGAACTGGAGGGCAAGACCCTGGGTCTGGTGGGCCTGGGCAACATCGGCAAGCTGGTGGCCAAGAAGGCCGCCCTGGGCTTTGACATGACCGTGCTGGCCTATGACCCCTTCGCCAAGAAGGAGGGCCTGCCCGAGTACATCCAGCTGGTGGAGGACCGGGACGAGATCTTCAAGCAGAGCGACTATGTCTCCCTCCACGTCCCCGCCACCCCGGAGACCATCCACTCCGTCAGCGACCGGGAGTTTGACATGATGAAGGAAACCGCCTACCTCATCAACGCCGCCCGGGGCTCCATCGTGGACGAGTCCGCCCTGGTCCGGGCCCTGGAGGCGGGCAAGATCGCCGGCGCCGGCCTGGACGTGCTGGAGCAGGAGCCCATCGACCCCAGCAACCCCCTTGTCGCCATGGACAACGTCCTCACCGCCCCCCATATCGGCGGCGCCACCAAGGAGGCCTCCAGCCGCTCCTCCGTGGCCTGCGCCCAGGCCATCGACGACTACTTCTCCGGCCGGACCCCCAAATTCGTGGTGCCCGAGCTGCGGGACCTGCTCAACAAGTAAGAGACACATACCACCGTGTTTGAAAGGAGATTTTTATCATGAGCGTTGGCAATCGAATCTTTTTACAGCGTGACCTGCCCGATCTGAAGGTGATGGAGGCGTTCCGGTCCCTGCCCGCCGCCAATGTGGCGGACACCATGGGCCGCTCCTGCGCCCTGAGCTCTGAGATCCGCCTGATCAGCAACCCCAAGGACGACATCATGGTGGGCGCCGCCTTCACCGTGAAGGCCCGCCCCGGCGACAACCTGATGCTCCACAAGGCCCTGGACCTGGCCGGGGAGAACGACGTCATTGTGGTGTCCAACGAGGGGGACCGCTCCCAGTCCCTGATGGGCGAGATCATGGCCATCCACGCCCAACACAACCGGAAGATCCGGGGCATCGTCCTGGACGGCCCCATCCGCGACATCGACGACATCTCCAAGATGGATGAGATGTTCCTGTACGCCACCGGTTCCACCCCTGGCGGCCCCTATAAGGAGGGCCCGGGCGAGATCAATGTGCCCATCTCCATCGGCAACATCGCCGTCATGCCCGGCGACATCGTGCTGGGCGACCGGGACGGCGTGATCATCATCCCCCGTCTGGACGCCGAGCGCATCCTGGGCGAGGCCCAGAAGTACGCCGCCGCCGACGCGGGCAAGGTGGAGGCCGCCAAGAACGGCACCGCCAAGCGGGGCTGGGTGGACGAGACCCTGGCCAAGAAGAACGTGGAGATCATCGACGGGAAGTACCCCTGGTGATCCTCCGGGGGACTCCCTCCCCCTTTCCCCTGTGTGTTTTCGCCTCTCCGGCCCCGAAGCGGCCGGAGAGAGCTCAATAAAAAGAGGAGTTGAGATTTATGGGTCCTGGTCTGCTGGCACTGATCGTCTTCATCGTGCTCATCATCGTCTGGGCCGTGGTGCTCAAGCGCAACATCGTGGAAGCCGCCCTGATCAGCATGATCATCCTGCCCTTCTTCGGCGGCATGGACGCCGGTCCCGGGCTGCTGTTGGGCAGCGTGAAATACGCATTGAACTATGAGGTGCTGTACGCCTCCCTGGCCTTTATCGTCATGTCCTTCCTGCTTCAGCACTCCCATGTGCTGGACGGGATGCTGCACATCTTCACCCGCCTGTTCGGCCGGCTGAAGGGCGGTCCGGCCTATGTGAACACCGGCATCTCCGCCGTGCTGGGCTGTATGTCCGGCGGCAACACCCCCAACGCCGCCACCTCCGGCGCATTTACCGCCGAGTGGCTGCTGCGCTCCGGCTGGACCCGGGAGCAGGCCGCCACCCTGATCGCCGCCAACGGCGGCCTGGGCGCCGGCTTCCCCCCCTGCGCCGGACTGTTCATCGTGCTGGGCTTCCCCACGGTGGCCGGCATCGTGGGGGAGGGCGAGCTGTACATCGCCCTGTTCGTCACCGGTCTGTACCAGGTGATCTGGCGCATCGTCTACATCCAGTATGTGGTACATAGAAATCACCTTCAGCCCACCGCCAGCGGGAGCACCGAGACCATTGGCGAGGTCATGAGCAAGTACGGCATCAACCTGCTGGTGTGGCTGCCCACTCTGATGATCTGCATCATCCTGATCCTGGACGGCAAGAACATCATCAAGCAGTTCTCCGGCTGGGAGGACTTCGTGGAGAAGTTCATCCCCCACATCGCCAACGTGGGCGGCCTGCTGTTCTTCATCTTCGCCGCCAGCAACACCATCACCAACCTGGGGCTGGCCGACGACGTGGTGGCCGTGCTGGACCAGATGAACCTGTCCCCCATCATCACCCTGATTGTGGTGTATGTGGTGGTGGCCGTGGTGGCCGGACCCCTGTCCTCCACCGCCACCCTGACCGCCGTGGGCGTGGTGGGCCACGCCGTTCTGGTGGGCGTGGGCTTCGACCCCCTGACCACCGCCGCCGCCCTGCTGATGATCTCCTCCACCGAGGGCGCTTCCCCTCCGGCCTCCGGCGCGCTGTTCGTGGCCTGCGGCCTGACCGAGTGCGACCCGCCCAAGATCTACCTGCCCCTCATCGGCTGGTTCGTGGCCCCCATCGTGGTGATGGGCTGCCTGGTGGCCGTTGGGATCCTGCCGGTACCGTAACAGATAGGAGGTACATCGTATGCAGAAACTGTTTCATATCCTGATCGCTCTGGGCCTGGCTATCTTTGCCGTGGGCTCCGTGATCTTCGTCCTGGGGCAGGCCGTGTGCCTGATCCTGGGGATGCCGGAGATGATCACCACCATCGAGACCTCTGTGGACGCCTTCATCTTCCCCGCCATGGCCCTTGTGGGCGCCCTGGCCTGGATCTACAGCCTGATCTGGAAGAAGAAGGGCAAGAAGAGCGAATCCTGATTTTGTGAGATCTTCCCATATAACACCCTTGCTTTGCACCGAAAAACGGCGCGCCAAATGTTTGGCGCGCCGTTTTTCTCGGTCCGGTTTCAGGAGAACGTGCGGCCCTACAGCCGCACCTCCACCGCCTTTCGCATGTTCAGAGAGGCCGGAGTGACCGCGCAGTCCACCGCCAGCACCTCCACCCCCGCCCCGGCACAGCGGCGCAGGGCTTGGCCAAATTCCGGGTGGGTGACGTCGTTGGGTTCAAACCAGCGCACGCGGTCCATCTGCACCACGAAGCACACCGCCGCCTCATACCCGGCCTTCTTGGCGGCCATCAGCTCCTCCAGGTGCTTCACCCCCCGGAGGGTGGGGGCGTCGGGAAAGCGGACGATCCCGTCCTCCTCCAGGGTGACCCCCTTCACCTCCACAAAGCCCCGCCGGCCGGGGGCCTCCCAGTAAAAGTCAAAGCGGGAAGTTCCAAATTTCGTCTCCGGGCGCAGCAGGGTGAGCTCCGGGACAAAATGCCCCGCCCGGGCCCACTGGGCAAACACCTGGTTGGGGGCCTGGGCGTCCATATTGATCAGCCGCTCCCCCTTCTCCACCGCCACCAGGTCGTATTGGGTCTTTCGATTTGGATTTCCACTCTCCTCCAAATAGACCCGCGCCCCGGGGAGGAGCAGTTCCCGGCACCGGCCGGTGTTTTTTACATGGCAGAGGACCTCCCGCCCCTCCAGCTCCACCCGGGCCACGAAGCGGTTGAGCCGGGCGCAAAAAAGAGCTGGATGGATTTTCTGATACTGCATCTTGTGTTCCTCCCGCGTTTTCTGGTATGATAACAAGGAACGGGATCCTTCCGTTCGTTTGTCAGTATACTCCGGCTCCGGCCCGGACGCAAGGGCGCGTCCCCGCCGCCCAATCTCAATAAGGAGGCCCCAATCATGCCTGATACCAAACCCACCCCCAATCCGAAAAACGTCAAGCCCATCACCAACCCGGAGCTGTTGGAGGCGCTGAAAGTCCTCCACCAGGAGAGCACCCCCCTCAACCAGGGGCGGGTGCTGGACCTGGTGCTCAACCGGGCGGTGTTCCTGGCCCCCGCCGTGGTCACCCCCGCCCCCCAGCAGCCGGGGCAGGACCCCTCCGCCCCCCGGCGCACCGCCATCCAGTTCCAGCTCATCACCACCAAGGACGGCCGCCCCTTCTTCCCCGCCTTCACCGACATGGAGGAGCTGCGCAAGTTTACCGGGGAGCGGAAGATCCAATCCGTGGTACTGCGCTTTGACGACTATGTGGCCCTGGTGGAACGCAACGAGAAGGCCTGCGGCTTTGTGGTCAACCCCATGGGCCTGAGCCTGACCCTGGACCGGAAGACCGTGGCCAACCTGGCCGTGAAGAAAAAAGAGGTCAACGAGCTGCGCCGCAAGCGCCAGGAGGAGCAGAAGCAGCAGCCCGCCTACTCCCAGGAGACCATCGAGAAGGACACCCAGGTCATGGTGGGCGACCCGGACCAGGTCCCCCAGGAGATGCTGGACGCGGTCACTGCCGCCGCCCGGCAGCGCCAGGACATCCGCACCCTGTGGCTGCGGCAGATGGTCCGCCAGGACGGGGTCCAGAGCCTCATCATCGTGGTGGACCACACCGGCAAGCAGGACGAGGTCTTTGAGGCCATCGCCGAGGCCGCCCGGCCCCACTTCGGCTCCCTGCCCGTGGACATGATCCCCTACGGCACCAGCTTCGCCGCCGCCGCCACCGAGGACGCCCAGCCCTTCTTCCGGCGGGAGGAGTAATTTCACGTTTTTTTGCAGGGGTTTCGCCCTGCAGGGCGAGTGACTTTCTGTCTGGCCAGAAAGTCACCAAAGAGCCACTAGGGGGGGCGGCTCAGGAGGAGCGCTTCGCGCTCCTATTCGCCACCGCCCCTAGAACCCCCATTTACGAGGGCCGCCAATGCGGAGGCTACCCTTTGATGCAAAGGCGCGGGTGGCCTCGTCGTCGCGGATTTCGTATCCCTCGCTTCGCCCTAACGGGCAAAGCTCGCTCACTGCATCGCTCCTCCTCTCCAACGCGAACCCGCTTCGCTGGGCTTCGCGTTGGGGGCCGCCTTCGGCGGCCTTTTGCGCATCTCCAGAATACGCGCCTTTGTGCGGGTTGGACTCAAGTACGGCTCAGAGAGACGGCGTGCCCTGAAACAGTTCCCGATTTTCGTAGGGGCCGGTCCCAGACCGGCCCGCGGTTCCCGGTTTTCACACACGTTCTTGAAAAACGTAGGGGAGCCCCTTGGGGCTCCCGCCAAGGCCTCCCCCTTGAAGGGGAAGGCTGACTGATGAGGGTGCGTACCTGGGTTCCATTCCCTCCTGACAACCGCCCCCTCATCCGTCACGGCTTCGCCGTGCCACCTTCCCCCCTGAGGGGGGAAGGCTTGATAGAAGAGACATCCTGAAAATGATCGCAGCGGCGAAACGAAGTTTCGCACAAAGTTCTTTTGCCTACTTTTCTTTCAAGAAAAGTAGGCGGCGAAATTCCCCCGTTTGAAACCCTAAAGTCCCTTCAGCTCCTGAATGGTCTCCTCGATGGTCTTTTTGGACAGGTACACCGCTGCCATCTCGGATAGCTGACTCAAGGTCAGGGAGTGGGCCGCCTGCACCATGGGGTGGCGCATCCACTTGCCGAAGCGGCGCTGAAACACTGCCCGGGATTTCGGGTTTTGAAGGAGCTCCCCCACCGTGATCTGATTTTGTCTGAGATCCATGTTCTCTTCACCTCCCCGGCTATTCTATGCCGGCCCGGCCGGCTTTGTTCCTGTCCGCGGAGGTTTTTGTCCATGCAAAGAAAGGAGGAACGTTATGCCCCGCAAGCCCTGGTACCGGCGGGGACTGTTCACCGCCGCCCACGCCGCCCTGCACCGGAAGGGGGTGGTGACCGCCGTCTATCTGGTTCTGCGCCTGCTGGTCGTTGTGACCCTGATCGCGCAATTTTTCAACGGGAACTTTGAAAACGTGTTCTACTGCGTGCTCTCCCTGGTGCTGTTCCTGCTGCCCACCATCTTTGAGCGCAGTCTACAGATCGACCTGCCCAATGTGCTGGAGATCATCATCCTCCTCTTCATTTTCTCCGCCTGGATTTTAGGGGAGGTACAGACCTACTACACCATCTTCCCCTACTGGGACACCATGCTCCACACCCTTAACGGCTTTCTCTGCGCCGCCATCGGGTTCTCTCTGGTGGACCTGCTCAACCGGCACGAGCGGGTCTCCCTGTCTCTGTCCCCGGCGTATATGGCCATCGCGGCCTTCTGCTTCTCCATGACCATCGGGGTGCTGTGGGAGTTCTTTGAGTGCGCCATGGACCAGATCTTTGTGCAGGACATGCAGAAGGACACCATTGTGAATACCATCTCCTCGGTGCTGCTGGACCCCACCGGCGGCCAGCGGGCCCAGGCCATCCAGGACATCACCGACGTGATCGTGGTCACCGAGGGCGGCCAGGAGATCGCCCTGGGGCTGGGCGGCTATCTGGACATTGGCCTGTTGGACACCATGGAGGATCTGCTGGTGAACTTTATCGGCGCCTTTGTCTTCTCGGTGGTGGGCTTCTTTTATGTGAAAAACCGTGGAAAAGGCTGGTTTGCCCGGAACTTCATTCCCCAGGTGCTCTCAGAAACTGAGGCCGCCGGCCCAAATATTTTGGAGGACGAGGAATAAGCTTTAAACATCCGGTCCATACTATCTCCATCCACTGTGAGGAGGTTTTTACTATGGATTCCAAAAACTGCAATTCCAGCATCCACTGCACCGTCGAGAACTGCGCTTACCATGCGCCTCAGAACTACTGTTCCCTGAACCGCATCAACGTGGGCTGCTGCGACAGCTCCCCCACCAGCTGCAAGGGCACCGAGTGCGCCTCCTTCCAGCTGAAGTAACCGCTTCTCTCGGCAAACAGGGCCCGCCTGCGGATGCAGGCGGGCCCTGTTTTTGGAAATCAGTTGCATTTTGTCCGCTGCTCCGGTACAATGAAATCGATAAAACCTATTCCGCTGCGCGCCGCCCAGAGGAGCGGCCCCAGCGTCAGAAAGGAGTCTGATGGGTATGAGATCCCCTCTGTCCACCCTTGCGCTCACCGCCGCTCTGCTGGCCGCCCTGTCCGGCTGCACAGCCAGCGCCCCCCAGACTGGGACTGCCGCCCCCTCCAGCCAGGCCCCCGCCTCCTCCGGGACTGCCGCTGGGACCGGCGAGACCGCCGCTCCCCCCTCCCCAAGCCCTTCCGCCGAAGCCCCCGCCGGGACGGCTTCCACTGAAGGGACCTCCATCCCTCCCTCTGAAACGGAGGGAGGACAGATCGACGGCCAGGAGGCCCTGGCCATCGCCCTGGACAACGCCGGGGTGCCGGAATCGGACGCCTATAACGTCAAGGTGGAGCGGGACGGGGACAACGGCGTCCCCATCTACGGCATCGAGTTTGAGACGGACTACGGGGACTATGACTTCGAGGTGGCCATAGACGGCGGCCAGATCGTCGGGGCCGACTACGAGGTGGATGAGGAGTATCTGGATTCCCTGACCGCCTCCCCCATCTCCCTGGAGGACGCCGCGGCCCTGGTCCAGGAGAAGGTCCCCGGCGCCCCGGCGGAGGATGTGCGGGTCTGGGAGGAGGGGGACGACGGCCGGACCCGCTATGAGGGGGAGCTCTTCTACGGCGGATTGAAGTACGAATTTGAGATCGACCCCCAGACCGGGCGCATCTTCGATTGGAACGCCGACCTGCGGGGGTGATCCCCTTTCACGGCATATAAAAACCGGGCTTTTCGGAACGCCCGGTTTTTTCACGCTCATTTTGTCTCTGTCCACCGCTCCCGGCCGGGCTTACAGCTTGGCCAGGACCTCCTCCACCCGGCGGCAGCGGCGGGGGAAGCGGGTCTTCAGCTCCGGCGCGGCGCTCTCCATCAGGTAGGCCCGCCCCGCCAGCTTCAGCATGGGCAGGTCGTTGTAGTTGTCCCCAAAGGCCATCACATCCTCCAGGGGCACCCCAAGAGCGGCGCACAGCCGCCGCAGCCCCGTCCCCTTGTCCGCCAGGGTAAAGTCCAGCCACTTCTCCCCCGCCACAGCCGCGTGGAAGCGGCCCCGCCAGGGGGGCGCCAGCCGGGGCTCCACGGCTTTCGCCCCGTCCCGGCAGTAGGCAGACACCTTTACAAAGGGCTCGGGCATCTCCTCCGGCCGGGACAGCAGAGAGACGTTGTTCCCCACAAAATCCCGGATCAGGGGGACGATGTCCCCCTCCTTGGGGCAGAGGTAGCTGGTGTTGGCCCCGGAGATGAGCACCTCGCACCGGGGCATGTCCAAAATGGCATGGCACAGCTCCAGGGCCCGGCTGCGCTCCATCTCCGTGCGGCTGAGCATGGGGCCCGGGTCCCCGGGGCCGAAGAGTACCGCCCCGTTCTCGCACAGGTAGTACAGCTCCCCCGCCACCGGGGCAAACAGCCGGCGCAGGCTGCTGTACTGCCGCCCGCTGGCGGGACAAAAGCGGACTCCCTTCTCCCCCAGACGGCGGATCTGAACGAACAGTTCCGGGTCCAGGGCGGTGCTCTCTCCCTGCAGCAGGGTGCCGTCAATGTCGCTGACGATCAGGCGGATCATCCCGCGTCCTCCTCTCTCTGCGGCCCTCCCGGCCCGCATCTCTCTGCCGCTATGATACCATGCCCGGCCAGCCTTGGCAAGAAACAGGGGGCCTGGACCTTCTTCGCGAAATACCCACCCGACGGCTCATCTGGGCCGCGCCGCTTTTGCGGCATACAAGTTGTTTTCGGCTGCGCAAACCTTGCCGCCCCGAGCATTGAAATGCCGAAGGATGGAGACAGCCAAAGGACGCCGACCCCAAAAAAGAAAGACACGGCTTTCGTCGTGTCTTTCTTTTTTGGCACCCCCGGCGAGACTCGAACTCACTACATTCCGCTTAGGAGTACGGTGCATAGGGTATTACGGAATTTCATGCGTTCTTGATAAATCCCTGCAATCCATTGTACTCCAATGGATTGCGGGGATTTGTCTGTTTCACGCTCTTAATAATTCTTAGTTGGAATTCAGCAGTATTTCGGTGCTTGTAGGCAGAAATGTTGGTAACGGAGGATATGGCATAACAGGACGAGAGATTGCGGATTATCTCGAAAGTGAACTGTTAATTTTATCACAGCATATCAACTGGAAAGAATCTGCAGTTTGAAAATGTGTTGCGCTCAAATTTCCGGATAAGCGCCACTGCAGCTCCTTCAAAACACCAGTAGCCGCAGTACGTATCATCCGTCCGCTTGTCCGAATCAAACCACGCGGATTCTTTGTTGTCCTCGTACCACTGTGACTGAATATACTCCCGCAGATCTTCCGCAGATCTTTTTTCCTGCAGGGTCTCCATAAATACAGAAGTCGTATCCGGAAAGAGCAGCTTGCTATCTTCGGGCGCATCCTCGGTGCGGCCGTTCTGATAAGAGTAAAGCGTCTGTAGCAGTGCATCCTGTGGAATATATGCAGCAGGCAGCGTGCTTTTGGGGTCAACTTGAAATAGGACCGCAAGAGAAAGCGTGTCCAATACTTCTTGATACGTCAGAGAGCCTTGCGTCTGGACATGTAGCAGATACGCCTGGAAAGTCTGCATGAGGAGGCTTTTTTCGCAGCCCAAGGAGTACTGGGCATAGAACTTATCGTGCATCAAACTGGACAAAAAGCGATGGCATTGTTGAATTTTAGGTAAGGATTTTTGGTCTGATACCAACTCCTCCAGTTTCTTGCTGAAACGAACGATCCGCGTCTCTTGCTCCCGAAGATAACGCTCAAAATAATCCTGTGTTTTCCTACAATCACGAAGCACTGAAACTCTCCCCTTTCGATACAACGTTTGCGTTATCGTCCAATTTTTCAAATATGACCGGAGTATTGACGTCATCGCCAACACCGACCCGCACCACATAACATCCAACATTGTCATCCAACATGGCTTCCCGAATTTCATCTGCCCGTTCTTTTCCAACTGCACTGTCTAAACGGGCGTTAATCCAGTCTTTGCTCATCTGTTTTCCACCTTTTGTTTCTGCCAACTGAGCGGTATTGTATTTGGCGTCTACGATAATATAAGGCGGCTTCCCTGCTGGGTTATAGTATACTGCGTCAATACCTCCGTGCCCTTTATCGTCCAGACCAGTGACCATGTCAAGGGAAATGCGTTCGTATCCCATCTCACGAAAGATCTGATCAGAGTACATTTCAGCAAAGTTTCCTTTTTGCTTTGTGTCTTCCAATGGAGTGTCCCCCGATTTCACCGCTTCTATCACATCATCCTGCTTCTGGATGTTTTCTAGTTCCTTGGAGGGACACTCCCCGGAGTCGTCAGGCAACTCTGTCTGATACGGCACATCTCCAGAGTCATCCGGAAGATCAAAAGTATCCTTATTCTGGATTTCGGAAGACTTTATCTCGCCAGCGGGAACGTCACCTCTTTCAAAATTGGCCATTATTTCACCCCCCGAATTTCCATCAACTCTTGATACTGCTTCCGGTCCGTTTGGACTTCTTTCGCTGCATAGGATAGTATAATCTGCCGGATCTCCTGCGCAGTATGTTCTGATACCAATAAGGATTCCGTAATTTTACGATCTGCCAATGTTCGAGCCTCTTCTACGCTTACTGTGTCGCGGCGAATTTCCTCCACCAACCGTTTCCCATGTACCAAGCAGTAGAGGACATATCTCTGCTCGGCCGTTGAAAGTGGTTTTTGGTCGATTATCGCATGATACAGTAGCTTTTTTGCCTCTCGACCTGTTTCGCGACGGTCGATCCATGTCCGGATATGGTCTATGCCCTCCCGCTCCAGCAGCGTGCCATCCGGCGCATTTTGGAGTAAGACTTGACACACAGACTCTGCCAGCTGATTTTTGCAGGCTAAAGTGGGCTGATAAGAGAAGCATCTGGCCTCGCCAAAGTAGTCAACTTTGCACAGTACCGGCTCCAGCCAGTGATTTTGATACACCGCGGCCACACCGGTATCCAAGCGGGACAGTTCCACAATTTGGTCGTCGTTTAGTCCCGCGGCCTTCCCTACCAGCATACGGTCGCTCTCATCTGGCAAGCGCAGTACGATCTTGGTATTGGTATTACGAATCACCGCCATATCTAAAAGGCCGGGCGACTGGTCAGCGATGATAAACCCTTCGCCATAAGTACGCATCTCTGCAATGGCATTGGTCAGCATCTCTACCGACTTCCCCTGGAGGTTGGAGCTCTCCTGGCTCTGCTCCATGGAGGTACGCCGCAGCAGGTTATGCGCCTCCTCCAGCACCGTAATGTGGCGCAGACCGCTGTTTGGCTTGTTTGACCCATCTGCCCGCTGTTCCATGCGGTGTTCCTGAAGTTTTAGGATCAAAACACCCATAAGCAAGGCTTTTGTTTCGGAAGAACCCACTCGGCTCAGATCCGCGATGACATTTTTGTCAAATAGCTCACTGTCAGGAAGTTCATCGTAGGCACAAAGAACTTGCCCGTTGATCCCGTTGGTCAAGGATTCCAGCCGGGTCAGTAGCGCGCCCTTATAGTCTCCCTGCGTATCATTGGAAAAGCCCTTGCTGTCCACAACAGTCGGAAGAGCCTTCATTACATCGCGAAAGGTAGGAAACTTCCGCATAGGGCCTGTACAGGTGGAGGAATTTAAGCTCCATCCGCAGCCCTTGTACGCCTGCTCTACAGAGGCCTTCAGGACCGCGGGCATGGCAGCGTACATAGGCCAGCAGGCGTTGAAGATCTCAATCAGCCGGTCGATATGCTCCAGCACATGGGTGTCCTCCGGGAAAGAAAACGGATTCAGGCGCAGAAGCGG
>CALWWF010000185.1 GCA_944385165.1 uncultured Oscillospiraceae bacterium | reverse complement strand
GGGACGGGAGCCGGAGAGGGGTCGGCGTAGTCGCCGAAGCCGCCGCGGTATCCGTCGTTCTCACTATTATAAAAATTGAATTCATTGTCTGCCATGATCAATCACTCCTCCGTGTGAAGCTGTGGGGGTTTTCCCGTTTGACAAGTCACAGTATACGGGAGAAATATGAAAAAAGCATGAAGAAACTTGGCGGTTTTTTTGAATTTTCCCGGAAGAATTTGAAAACAAGCGGCCCTTGGGGCCGTTTCCCCCAAAAGCCGCCTGTTTTGTTGAAAGTTTTCTGAAATTTTGCCCTCCGGGCGCGCCGTGCTACTCCTCCCGCTTCGGGGGCCGCTCCCGGAGGATAGCCATAATATCCTCGGCGGCGGCGGCCAGGTCCTGGCGCACCCCGTCGAAGATACCGATCTTGACCACGTTGAGGACAATCAGGGCGATGGTGGGGCCCAGGATCATCCCCAGCACCCCCGCCAGACGCCAGCCGATATAGATGCTGATGAGGGAGAGGATGGGGGACAGACCGGTCTGGTCCCCCACGAACTTGGGCTCCCCCACCCTTCGGAACAGGGCGATAACCCCCCAGATGAGCATCAGTTCAACAGCATGGAAGTAGTGGCCGGTGAACAGGTCGATGACGGCCCAGGGGACCATGGCCGTCCCCGCGCCGATGATGGGGATAAAGTCCATCACCGCCAGCACCAGGGCCAGCAGCAGGCCGTAGGGCTGTCCGATGATGAAAAAGCCAACCAGCAGGATGAAAAACACCACCACGGACAGCAGGAACTCCGCCCGCAAATATCCGCCGAAGGCGGCCAGGCCGGTGTCCCGCACCTGCTTGAGGAAGGCCAGCAGCCGCCGGTGGGTGTGCTGGGCCGCCTGGGTGCGCAGATAGGGGTAGTCCACGGTGAGCATATAACAGGCCATAATATAGATGATGAGGGCCAGCACAAAGTCCGGCACCCCCTGGGCCTTCTCGGTGGTGTACTCCACCACCAGGTTGAGCAGGTTGGGGGCCGCCTCGCTGAGCCGCTCCAGCAGCCCCTGGGTCACCGACTGCACCGCGGCGTTGAGCTGGGGCGGGACCATATCCCAGAACCGGGCGGACATGGTCTCGATCTGCTCCAGGGTGTTCTGGAGGCTCTCCAGCAGGCCGTTCCAGTTCTGTACCAGGGCCACCAACTCCACCCCGGCGGCATAGCCCAGATAGCCGATGCCCGCCCCCACCAGTCCGAACAGCAGCAGCAGGATCAGCAGGGTGGAGAACTTCCGGGGCACACCCAGCCGCCGCTGAAGCAGGCGGATCAGGGGGTGGAGGATGGCCGCCGTGATGAGGGCGGCCACAAAGGGTGCAAACAGGGACAGCAGGGGCAGTCCCACTGTCCACAGCAGCAGCAGGGCCAGCACCGTCAGCACCAGCCGGATACCCAGCCGGGCCCACAGCCTGCCCCGCTCCTGCCAGGAGAGCTTGGTTTCGTTCATGGAAATCGATTCTTCCTTTCCTCCGGCCCGGGCCGGAGCGCCCAGGTAAAACCACGCCGGCCCCGGTCCCCTATCGCCGGGCCGGGGCCGCGCTTGATGGAATCAGTCTCGGTACACCAGGCCGATCAGGTTGGGCCCGGCGTTGATGGCCACCACGCCGCCCACCTGGTACACCAGCTCCGCCGGAGCCCCCAGCACCCGGGCGCTCTCCTGGGAGAGGCGGTCGGTCTGTGCCTGGTTGCTCCCTCCGATGACCAGATAGGGGGTGTCCGGGCGGCGGGTCTTTTGGCACAGCTCCAGCAGGGCGGGGACCACGTTTTTCTCCCCCCGCACCTTGGAGAGCACCTTGGAGTCCCCGTTTTCAAAGGTCATGATGGGCTTAAAGCCCAGCGCGTCCCCCACAAAGGCGGCCGCGGCGGACACCCGGCCGGACTTTTTGGCAAAGCGCAGCTCCAGGGGGGCGAAGACCACCTTCACATGGTCCAGCCAGTCCCGGAGATAGGAGAGGATCTCCCCCAGGGACACCCCACCCCGGGCCATCCTGGCCCCCTGGACCACCGCCCAGCCGTACCCCATGGTGTAGGTGCGGGAGTCCAGGATGTGGATGGGGAAGGTCTCTTTGGCCTCGGGGAACTCCTCATAGAACTCCTCCCGGGCCTGGAGGGCGTTTTGATAGGTGGCCGAACCCTTGGAGTTGATGGCCACATAGATCAGGCTTCCGTACCCCTGGCGGAAGGCCGTCTGAAAACACTGGCTGAACACGAAGGGGTTGAGCTGGGCGTGGGTGGGGATCTGTCTAGCCCCCAGCAGCATGGGATAAAACTCCTCCGGGGTAAAGTCATAGCCGTCCTGAAGCTCCCGCGTCCCCATGGCGATGGGAAAGGGCAGGACCTGGATGTCCAGCTCCTCCCGCAGAGAGCGAGGGATGTCGGCGGCGGAATCGGTGACAAATAGAATGTTTGCCATAGCGTCCTCCTCACAGATCCAATTCCAACGGATCTTCTATTTTCCATTATTGCAGAAGCGGGGAAACTTGTCAATGAAGGGGCTGGTCATTTCTTCCGCTTTTTCAGGGGGATGCGGGTGCCGTCCGGCTGCTGGAGATAGGTGTGGTCCAGCTGGTTTTCCAGGTTGGCCTTCACCGCGTCCAGATACTCCCGGCGCAGCAGGGCCCGCTCCTGCTTCTCCTCCTGGGTGAGCCCTTCCGGGGTCTTGGCCTTCCGGGCCAGGGCGTTGATGCGCTCAATCTTCCAGTGTTCCATGGTCTCCTCCTCTATCACGCGTCCTCCGGGAGGGGACGCTCAAAAATCAGCTCTACCGCCTCGATATGGCCTGTGGCCCGCTGCTCCACCGGCAGGAAGCCCGCATACCGCCAGCCCTCCCGGCCCCGGCACAGGATGCGCTCCCGGTGGCCCTCCAGCTGGATGCCCACCCCGCCGAACAGGCTGTATCCGCCGGCAGAGAGTTCGATGCGCTCAAATTCATACTCATAACCTGGCATATCCCGCACCTCCCGGCTATCTTTACTGGTACCGCTCCAGCACCAGCATGATCCTTCCCTTCTTGGAGGCCCCCAGGACCTCCTTCACCACGCACTTGCCCAGCCCCCGGCAGGTGAGCACGTCCCCTTCACTGACCGTCCGGTCCCCCTTCATGCACTCCCGGTGGTTCACCGCCACCCGCCCGGCGGAGATCAGGTCCGCCGCCTTGGACCGGGAGGTGGAAAACCCCGCCGCCAGCACCGCGTCCAGGCGCAGAGCGGCCACTGTGTCCCGGACGGTCTTCACCGTGGGGGGCTTGGGGGTGAGGGCGGACAGGGGGATCTCACGAACGGACACCTTCCACCGCCCGGCGCTCTCCCACTGGCTGAGCAGGATGGGCAGGGCCTCCCGCAGGGCCACCACCTGGCACTTGCCCTCCAGCACCAGGATGTCCCCCAGCTTCTCCCGGGTGATCCCCAGGCCCATGAGGGAGCCTAAAATGTCCCGGTGGGTGAGGGACGCCCCGTGGGGGAAGGACGCCTCCAGGGCGGCCAGAGGGCCCTCCGGGCCGGCGAGGGCGTCCTCCGGCTCCTGCCAGTCGGGTGGAAAGTAGAAGATGTTCCGCTCCGAGCCCTCATATCCTCCCGCAGCCGCATACCGGGGGTTCCCCCAGGCAGCCAGCAGGTCCGCCGCCGAGGCCTGCTCCCCGGGGGAGAGGAAGGGGGTGTGGGCGGGCACCCCCCGGTTCTGGGCCAGCTCCAGCTTGTCCAGCACCCGGGCCAGCAGCACCCGCTCCTCCCCGCTGCGGGCGCAGCGGTCCAGCAGTTCGGTCTTGTTCACGGCGCGTCTCCTCCTTCGTGGGGGTCTTACTCTTTCAGGATAGTTTCAGTATATCAGTATCCTCCCCCGGAAACAAGGGAAGGGATGGGATTTTCCTGGGCAACACCCGGCGTTTTGTAGGGACGCATAGTATGCGCAGGGGAGTTCCGCCGTCTGCGGACGGCGGGTTACTTTGCCTCCGGCGGCAAAGTAACCAAAACGCCGCCGGGGCTGGACTCAGGATGGGCACTTCGTGCCCATATTCGTCCACTCCCCGGACCCCATTACGGGGGTTACCCCTTTGGGCGGGAGATGCCCCTCCGGCGCGCTCGTCGTCGCGGATTTCATATCCCTCACTTCGCCCGAAACGGGCAAAGCTCGCTCATTCCATCGCTCCTCCATTCCAACGCAAACCCACTGCGTTGGGCTTTGCGTTGGGGCCGCCTTCGGCGGCTGTGGGGTGCAAAATTTGTTTTTGCTGCGGTTCAACAAATGCGCCTGGGTTTGCCGAACCAACACCACCTGGTCCGTTGACGGCGGGCCGGTCTGGGACCGGCCCCTACGGCGAAGCCGGGACCGGTTCTTGAAATTTCGTAGGGGCGGGTCCCAGACCCGCCCGTGTTTCCAGGTTTCTGCTCACGTATTTGAAACTCCGTAGGGGAGCTCCTGGGGGCTCCCCTACGGATTCCTTTCGTCCAGCGCCGCAGGGGCGGCACACCTGGGCCGCCCATGTCCCCCGGTTTATACATACATTCTTGGAAACCCGTAGGGGCGACCCTCGCGGTCGCCCGCTGTTCCCGCATCGTCTGTAGGGGCGCACAGTGTGCGCCCGCAAGCCTTCCCCCTTCCAGGGGGAAGGTGCCGAGCGAATGCGAGGCGGATGAGGGTGTGTTGCGAAGAGAAGAACGGTGCAGAAATCCGATACCCACCCTCATCAGTCAGCCTTTCGGCTGACAGCTTCCCCCTGGAAGGGGGAAGCCTTGCCGGTCAGGAGGCGGAGCCGTTGAAGCGGTTCATGGCCTGGTCGGGGCCGTACTGGACCAGGCACTCCACCGCGTCGGCAGCCCGCTTCACCGCCGCGTCCACCGCCTTTTTGTCCTCCCCCTGGAACTTGCCCAGCACCCAGTCCGCCAGGTCGTAGTCGGGGTGGGGCTTTTTGCCCACCCCCACCCGGATGCGGGGGAACTGGTCGGTGCCCAGGTGCTGGATAATGCTCTTCAGGCCGTTGTGCCCCCCGGCGGAGCCGCCCCGGCGCACCCGCAGCTTGCCCACGTCCAGGGCGGTGTCGTCGGAGATGACCAGGATGCGATCCGGGGGGATTTTATAGAAATCCGCCGCCGGGCGCACCGCCTCCCCGGACAGGTTCATATAGGTCACCGGCTTCATCACCAGAACCTTCTCCCCGCCCACGGTGAGAAGGTTGGTGAGGGCCTTGAACTTCAGACGCTGGATGGGGGCGTTCTGCCGCTCGGCCAGCTCCTCCACCACCCGGAAGCCCACGTTGTGGCGGGTGTTCTCATATTGTTCCCCGGGATTGCCCAGGCCAACGATCAGCCAGGAGGCCCCGCCGGAGTTTTTCGCAAAAAACATTGGTTCTTCTCCCTTACAAAGACAACCCCTGGAACGGGCCGCCGGCCCGCCCCAGGGGTTCGCAAATGTTCCTGTCAAGCGGCTTTTGCCGCTTCAGCTTGTCAAAAAAGCCCTCCTGCAAGGAGTTCCGCCATCCGCAGATGGCGGAACAAAATGAAATCCTGTCATTTCCGGGGACATGCGCCTCGGAAATGACTCCTCTCACGCAAGACAGGCCGACTTTTCCGAAGGAATCGAGGCCCGTCTTGCGTGCAGCCTTTCTCAAAGAAGTGGCAAAGCCACTTCTTTGAAATCAAGAAAACAGCCGGGAGACAGAGGTCTCCTCGTAGATGTGGCTGATGGCCTCGGCGAACAGATGGGCCACGGAGATGTAGCGGATCTTGTCGCACTTGACCCCGCTTCTGGGGGGGATGGTGTCCAGGAAGACCACTTCCTCCAGGACGCTGTCCTGGATGCGCTGGATGGCGGGGCCGGAGAGCAGGCCGTGGGTGGCGCAGGCGGTGACGCTCTTGGCCTTGCCGATCTTCACCAGGGCCTCGGCGGCGTGGCACAGGGAGCCGCCGGTGTCCACCATGTCGTCCAGAAGGATGACGTGCTTGCCGGTGACGTCGCCGATGATGTTCATGACCTCGGAGGAGTTGGCCTTCTGGCGGCGCTTGTCCACAATGGCCAGGGGGAGGGCCATCTTCTGGGCGAAGGCCAGGGCCCGGGCCACGGAGCCCACGTCGGTGGAGACCACCATGGTGTCCTCCTGGATGGCGGCGTACTTGCGGAAGCACTCGTTGACGAAGATGGGGGAGCCCAGCAGGTTGTCCACCGGGATGTCAAAGAAACCCTGGATCTGGTTGGCGTGCAGGTCCATGGTCAGCACCCGGTCCGCCCCGGCCCGGGTGATCAGGTTGGCCACCAGCTTGGCGGAGATGGGGTCCCGGGGTTTCGTCTTCCGGTCCTGGCGGGCGTAGCCGAAGTAGGGGATGACCGCGGTGATGCGCCCGGCGGAGGCACGGCGCAGGGCGTCGATCATGATGAGCAGCTCCATCAGCGCGTCGTTGACGGTGTGGGGCACCCCGTCCTTCTCAAAGGGGCAGGTGGACTGGACCACGAACACGTCCGAGCCGCGGACCGTCTCATAGATGGAGGCGTAGTTCTCGCCGTCGGCGAAGGAGCCCACCTCCGAGTTGCCCAGGGGCACGCCCAGTTCCTGGCAGATGGCCTTGGCCAGCTCCGGGTTGGAGTTGCCGGTAAACATTTTGATGCTTTTCCCGTGTGTGATCATACTCAACTTCCTTCCGTTGTCGTGAGGACGGCCGGCAGCCGCCGCGCCCCCCTCCCAATTCCTGTTTCTCTGGCGCGGGGATCGCTATGTGAACGCAAATGGATGCACAAAACAAAGGGGGCGCCCTCAGCCCTTCTTCTCCCGGTGGGCGGCGGCCCAGCCGGGCTTCTCCACCTGCCGGGCCCGGGCGATGGCCAGGGCGTCGGGGGAGACGTCCTGGGTGATGGTGGAGCCGGCGGCGGTGTACGCCCCGTCCCCGATGTGGACCGGGGAGACCAAATTGGTGTTGCAGCCGATGAAGCAGTGGTCCCCAATGGTGGAGCGGTACTTCCGGTTGCCGTCGTAGTTGACCAGCACCGTGCCGCAGCCGAAGTTGACCTGCCTGCCCACGTCCGCGTCCCCCACATAGGTCAGGTGGGAGATCTTGGTGCCCTCTCCGATGGTGGAGTTCTTCAGCTCCACAAAGTCCCCCACCTTCACCCCGGCGCCCACATGGCAGCCCGGGCGGATATAGGCGAAGGGGCCCACATGGGCGCCGGAGTCGATGGCGCTCTCATTGCACTGGGAGGAGTTGATGGTGACCCCGTCCCCCACCGTGCAGTCGGTGAGCATGGTGTTGGGGCCGATCTCGCAGTTGGCCCCCACCGCCGTCTTTCCCCGTAAAATCGTCCCGGGGAGCAGCAGGGTCCCGGGGCCCACCGTGACGCTCTCCTCCACATAGACCGTGCTGGGGTCCATCATCTTCACGCCGGCCTCCAAAAGGGCCTGGCGCTTTGCGGCAAAATCCTCCATGAACGGATAACCTCCTGAAACGTAACGCAGATGGGCCGAAGGGCCCGGGCGGCCGGTACGCCGCTAGTATAGACATTATAGCATATTAACAGGAAAATTTTGAGCGGACAAGAAAAAATTTTAAAAAATAGCGGTCCGCCCGGATTTTTGTGCAATTTTTCTTGCAGACAGGGCGACCGCCGCCCCAGCTGTACTGGAACGGCGGTCAAATGTCCGTCAACAGGGGGCAGGGGCGGCGGCCGCCTCCCCGTCCAGGAGGGGCTCCACGCCCATCTGCTCCCGCAGACGGCCGGGATGATAGATACGGGCCAGCTCCAGGCTGGCGCACAGGGTGTCCACCAGGTCTACCAGCCACGCCTCCCGGGAGCGGGGGAGGGCGCCGCCCAGCGGCCACATGTGGGACAGGATGATATTGCGCTCCTTGTCGGAGAGCGCGGTGAGTTCCGCCGCGTTTCGGGCCGCGGCGCGGGGATGGTCGAAGCACTGCAGGCCGGGGTGCGCGGACTTGTCCTTCGAGTCGTACAAGTACAGATCGTGGAGCAGCCCGCCCCGGGCGGCGGCCTGGGCGTCCCACCCGAATTTCCGGGCGAAACGGTAAGACCAGTAGGCCACAAACAGAGAGTGGTCCAGGGTACTGATGGGGCCGTGGTGCTTCCACCGGCCCATGCTGCGCACTTGCTCCGAGCCCAAAAGCTCCCGGTTCATCCGGCAGAACTCGTTCAGATGTTGGTCCATTGGAATCAGTCCTTTCTCAAAGCGACACAGAATGGATAGGGAGGACACACGGTTCGGAGAGGGTCCCCTCCCCGCTCCGGCATCTACGGTGAAAACAGCCCCGGGCCTTGCCGGGCAGGAACACATTTCGCCGTTGGACACGGCGCCGGATTTTCCCCGGCGCGCGGAACACGTCCTCTCCAACGATCGAGCCCCTTCTATTGTACCGCAAACTCACGGAATTGTCAGCCGGAAAAAGTTGGTTTCCGCCGGGATTTACCGCACCTGGCCGGTCCCCCGCACCACATACTTATAGGTGCACAGCTCCTGAAGGCCCATGGGGCCCCGGGCGTGGAGCTTCTGGGTGGAGATGCCCATCTCGCACCCCAGGCCGAACTCCCC
>CALWWF010000184.1 GCA_944385165.1 uncultured Oscillospiraceae bacterium | reverse complement strand
ATGAACATGTTCTTCACGAAGTGGGCCTGCCATGCCACCTCCATGATGAAGCGGATGGCCATGCGGGAGTCGTGGTTGGCGCCGCAGAACACGTCCATGACGAACAGGCGCTTGTTGGACAGCTGCTTCAGAGCCAGGTCCTTGCAGGCCTTCCAGGCCTCCTGGGAGGCGGGCTTATTATCGTTTTTGAACTCCTCAGAAGTCCACCACACGGTGTCCTTGGAGGTGTCGTCCATCACGATGAACTTATCCTTGGGGGAACGGCCAGTGTAAATACCGGTCATCACGTTCACAGCGCCCAGCTCGCTGACCTGGCCCTTGTCATAGCCTTCCAGGCCGGGCTTGGTCTCCTCCTCGAACAGCTGCTCATAGGAGGGGTTGTAGACGATCTCGGTGGTACCGGTGATGCCATACTTGCTCAGATCAATGGTTGCCATATTGTATAAGTCCCCTTTTCTAAAATGTACTTCCAACCGGCAGGCAGGACCTGTCAGGCGGAGTTTCGTCCCAAAACATTAATAATAATACACGATTTTGCCAATAAAGTCAATTGTTTCGTCAATTACTATTTACTTATAGGTGGTATTGCTATTGCGTAATACTGTTATGAAACGCCCATTTGATCCAAAAACCGGATGTCTCCCCTCCTCTCACCCGCGCAGAGCCTTGGATAACGCAGCGAAGTCCGAGATTGACAGCCGTTCACCCCGGATATGCTCCGGCAAACCGCAGCTTGAAATGGCTTTTACAGCTTCTTGTTTTGTTATGGAGTCTCCTAAGGCGGAGCTTAAGCTGTTGACCAGGGTTTTCCGCCGCTGGGCAAAGGCGGCCCGGACCACCCGGAAAAAGTGTGCCTCGTCGTCCACTTCCGCCGGAGGAGGGGTGGGGACCATCCGCACCACCGACGAGGTCACCTTGGGGGCGGGGAGGAAACACTCCGGCGGCACGTCGAAGAGGAGCTCCGGCTTGGTGTGGTACTGGCAGAAGACGGAGAACGCCCCGTAGTCCGCCGTCCCCGGGGCGGCGCAGATGCGGCGGGCCACCTCCCGCTGGATCATCACCGTGATGGCGGAAAAGCACTTGGCCTGGATCAGGGCCATGATGGCGGGGGTGGTGATATTATAAGGGAGATTGGCGCAGGCCAGCGGGATCAGCCCCGGGAACTCCTCCCCCACCAGGGCGGAGATGTCCGTCTTTAAAATATCTCCCGGACACACCCGGGCGTTGGGGCAGTCCGCCAGCGTCTCTTCCAGGATGGGCAGCAGGGAGCGGTCCAGCTCCACCGACACCACCTTGTCCGCCCGCCGGGCCAGCTCCCGGGTCAGCGGGCCGATGCCCGGTCCCACTTCCAGCACCCCGCAGCCCTTCCCCGCCCCGGAGGCCTCCGCGATGTCCCGGGGCACCCAGGACTGGATCAGGAAATTCTGTCCCATGCTCTTGGAAAAGCGGAACCCGTGGCGTCCCAGCAGTGCCTTGATGTCGTTGACGTTGCAAAGATCCATTCTGTCATCCTCATTTCCCGTTTCCGTTTTTTCCACTATAAAAGAAAAAAACGGGGGCGTCAATAGGCTTCCTTGTCATTTTCCAGGGGCTATGATAAAATAGCAAAATAAAAAAGGCGGTATTCTGTCCGGAAAGGCGGCGCTCCCCATGAAGCTGCGGAAATCCCTCCAACTTGCCCTGTTTCTGCTTCTGCTTCTTCCCCTGTTCTGCCTGCCGGTGGCGGCGGACGCAGGGCCCAAGCCCTCGGTGACCGTGACCCTGGAGGGGCTGGAGGGCCGGGCGTGCTGGGGGACCCTGCTCTCGGAGATCGAGTCCACTGGGCCCTACGGCGCTTTGGGGCCGGCGGACTGGCAGAGCTTCTCTGACGGCACCCCAGGGGAGGCCGAGGCCTACCGCGCCTTTTTGTCCCTGTCCCCGGAGGAAAACGAGGGATTTTTTGTCCTGAATTTCCTCCAGGACTGCTCCGGCGGCACCTTCTCCTGGACCTACTACCCGCCCAGCGTGTTCAAGCTGGCCCTGTGGTTCCCGGAGGAGGAGACCCTGGTGGTGGGACCGGTGTGCAGCCGTTACGCCTTTGACAGCCATTACCGCCTGGACCTGAGCCAAGTCTCCCTGGCGCCGGGGGAGACGGTGGTTCTGGAGCAACTGCCCCGGGACTACCCCTACGCCCAGGAGCTGCTGGCGCTGGTGGGGCGGATCGTCCTCACCTGCGGCATCGAGTTGGCCATGGCCTTCTGGTTCGGACTTACGGCCCGGGAGCAGCAGAAGTGGATCGCGGGGGTGAATTTGATCACCCAGGGCCTGCTGAATCTGGGACTCAACCTTTTCACCTATTTCTGCGGCTCTCTGGCGGGGATCATGGTGATTTTCGCCCTGCCCGCCTACCTGCTGCTGGAACTGCTGGTGGTGGCGGTGGAATTGAACATCTACCGCCGCGTTCTCCCCCGCTGGGGCAGCGCCTCCCGCGGCCAGATCACCTCTTACACCTGGGCCGCCAACGCCGTGTCCTGCCTGGTTGGTATCCTGCTCTCCTTTTTCCTGGAACCGCTGTTTTAAATGCCTCTCGGATCTAAGACCGCCTGTTCCCGGAAAAATAATGCTTGCAAATTCTCCGGCCTTTCGCTATAATAAAAGGGCCGATTTGCCGGTGTGATGGAATTGGTAGACGTAGTGGACTCAAAATCCACCGCTGGCGACAGCGTACCGGTTCGAGTCCGGTCACCGGCACCAGCTCGTCGCAAGCGTCATATCGCTTGCGACGGGCTTTTTCATTTCATTGCAAAGCTCATCGTGCGCTCATTCTGTCTGTAGATTTACTTCAAGGAACTCCTCACAAATGTTACATCCAGAAAGGA
>CALWWF010000183.1 GCA_944385165.1 uncultured Oscillospiraceae bacterium | reverse complement strand
AGTCCGGCGCCGGTTTCTATGTCTATGAGAACGGCAAGAAGGTGGGGGTCAACCCCGTGCTGAACAAGCGCCCCAGCCTGGACTGAGCGGACCGGGCGAAACAAGCGCTGAAAGCAGGTTGAAAATCAGACGTCCCCAGAAGGCGAGGCCTCGCCTTCCGGGGACGTTTTTCCTTATTTGCGGGGGGAGGACTGGGCGCGCTTCCAGGCGGCCTCTACGGCGCGGGAGCGGGTGGGGCGGTTTTGCTGTTGGAGCAGGGCGGCGATCTGCCCGGCGGCCTGCTCCACCTCCGCGTGGAAGGTGGAGGCGGACAGCCGCAGGGCCCCGTGGCCCAGAATGATCATCTGCTCGGCGTAGTCGGAGGTGGCCACCCGCACCCGGTACTTCTTCCGGCTGAACTCATAGGTGGCCTTTTCAATGTAGGCGTCCGCAGTCTCCGCCTCCTTGGTGTACACCACATAGATGTTGTGGTATCTTGCCACCTCCCCCACCCCTCGGGGGACCTTATAGGCGTCGAAGACCAGGATGACCTGACACTTCTTGTATCCCTGGTAGTTGCTCAGCAGGTCCATTAGCCGCTGGCGGGCGGCGTCCAGATTGTCCCGGGCGATGGCCTTCAGCTCCTCCCAGGCGAAGATGATGTTGTACCCGTCCACCAGCAGATATTCCGGCCCCAGGTCCTCCGGGGTCTTGATGGCCTGTGTCTCAGGGAGCTCGTCCCGGCGCTTCGGTTTGCTCTGAGGGCGGAAATCCCGGCGCTGGACGGGGCCGTAAGTGCGCTCAAAAATGGCCATCAGCTCCTCGTCCCCCTCCAGAGAGCCGGAGTAGACGGAGCCCTTCCGGGGACGGAGAGGGGCGGCGGGGGAGACCTCCTCCGGCTCCCCCAGGTCCAGGCCGCTGCTGACGTGCATGAACCGGGGCGCCTGGTCCCACTTGACCACAAAGCCGGCCCCGTGGTCGCAGAACACCGAGTCGGGAGTGTTGTCCACATCTCGCTCCCAGTCATAGCCGATGGCGGCTATGATCTCATCTTGATTGGGGCAGGGGCGGTAGTCCGCCGGGGTGAGGGAGAGGCGGCCCAGTCCCCGGGTGTAGGCGGCCACCTGGGCGGCATAGTCCTGAAGGCCGGATACCGGGGCGGAGCCGGTGAGCAGGGTCAGCTCCCCCGCCGGCTCCGAGGGCTGGAGCTCCCCGCCCATCCGCTGGATGTCGGACATGGCCCGGCCCACCTGTTCGGCGGGGAGGAGGAGGCGCAGGTCGTACCAGGGTTCCAAGAGGACGTTCTCCGCCTGCATCAGCCCCTGACGCACCGCCCGGTAGGTGGCCTGGCGGAAGTCCCCTCCCTCGGTGTGCTTGGGGTGGGCCCGGCCGGTGAGCAGGGTGATGGTCATATCGGTGATGGGGGAGCCGGTGAGCACGCCCAGGTGCTCCTTCTCCATCAGATGGGTGAGGATGAGCCGCTGCCAGTTCCGGTCCAGTACGTCTTCCGGGCAGGCGGTGGCGAAGTGGAGACCGGAGCCCTGGGGGGCGGGCTCCAGCAGCAGGTGGACCTCGGCGTAGTGGCGCAGTGGCTCAAAGTGGCCCATGCCCTCCACCGGGGCGGCGATGGTCTCCTTATAGAGAATGCTCCCGGTGCTGAAGGACACCTCCAGGCCGAACCGCTCCCGGATCAGCCGGGTGAGCACCTCCAGCTGTACCGGTCCCATGAGCTGCAAGCGGATCTCCCGGGCCTGCTCGCTCCAGACGATGTGGAGCTGAGGGTCCTCCTCCTCCAGCTGCCCCAGCTGTTTCAGGGCGGTGTGGACGTTGGTCCCCTCCGGGAGCCTCACCCGGTAGGAGAGGATGGGCTCCAGCAGGGGAATGGGGGACTCCTCCTCAAAGCCCAGACCCTGGCCGGGATGGGTGTGGCTCAGCCCCGCCACCGCGCACACTCCCCCGGCAGGGACCTGATCCACCGCCTGAAATTGAGCCCCGGAGTAGACGCGCAGCTGGTCCGCCTTCTCCTCCAACACCTGGTCCGGGGGGAGGTCCTCCCCGGGGCGGCGGTTGGTGAGCACGTCTTTGACCCGCAGGCAGCCCCCCGTCACCTTTAAATAGGTGAGACGCACCCCCTGGGGGTCCCGGGCAATTTTAAAAACCTTGGCCCCAAACTCCTGGGGGTAAAGGGGGGGCACGGCGAAACGCTCCACCCCCTGGAGAAATTCCCGGACCCCCTCCAGCTTCAGGGCGGAGCCGAACCAGCAGGGGAACACCTTCCGGTGCTGGATGAGGGAAACCACGTCGGAGTCCTCCAACGTGCCGGTCTCCAGATATTTCTCCAAAATGCCCTCATCGCACACAGCGGCGTTCTCCTGCCACTGAGTCTCCGGGGCGGAGAAGTCCACGCAGCCGCCGCTGAACCGCTGCTGGAGCTGCTCCAGCAATGCCTCCCGGTCTGTCCCGGCCAGGTCCATCTTGTTGATGAACAGGAAGGTGGGGATGTGGTACCGGGAGAGCAGCCGCCACAGGGTCAGGGTGTGGCCCTGGACCCCGTCGGTGCCGCTGATGACCAGGATGGCGTAGTCCAGCACCTGGAGAGTGCGCTCCATCTCGCTGGAGAAGTCCACATGGCCCGGGGTGTCCAGAAGGGTGAGGGTCATGCCCTCCAGAGGGAGCACCGCCTGCTTGGAAAAGATGGTAATGCCACGCTCCCGTTCCTGGGCGTCGGTATCCAGGAATGCATCCCCGTGGTCCACCCGGCCCAGGCGGCGCAGCTGCCCGCTCTCGTATAAAAGCCCCTCGGACAGCGTGGTCTTGCCCGCGTCTACATGGGCTAACAGACCCACACAAATGGACTTGTTAGGTTCTTTCTCCTTTGCCGGTCCACCCATCAGAACACCGCCTCTCGTGGAAACAAAACTTTTTATAGTATACCATAAAAAGCCGCTTTCGTCGAGACATAACGGGAAGGCGGATACGGTTTCCTCGCAAGGTATATTACTTGCCCTTTCTGACAGGGATCAGGGCGGACCACAGGGTGAACAGGATGGAAAGCACGATGGCAAACCAATAGGGGAGATGGGAAACGGTCCCGCCGAATACGGCGGTCACAAGGGACATGAGCACGGGGGAGAGGAACTGAGCCAGATACAGCGCCGCGGAGATCAGCGGCATAACGGTGGTGGCCGCTCCCTTGCCCGCTTTCATAGAGGCCTCAGACATGAGGAAGGGGATTCCCGCGCCGTTGGCGAAGCCCACAAAAACCGAGCCCAGCAGGGTACCTGCCCAGCCTCCTATCAGGGCCAGCAGCAAATAGCCTATCAAAAAGAAGAGCGGAGCCAGAAACTTGGTCCTGCCGCCCAGCAGCCGCTTGACGCACACAAACAGCAGGCCGCCGCAGAAGGCGACAAGGTCCATGCCGGCCATGATGACCGCGATGCCGCGCTGGGGGATGACGCCCTCGGAGACGGTCTCCAGCGCGAAATTGGCGGGATAGAGGAAAAAGGTGGACATGAGCAGGAACATGGCCAGGATATAGACAAAATTGGCCCGGAACATGCCGGAGGACTTGAGAGAGTCATGTCCGTCGTCTTCCGCTTTGGCCGGGGCGTCCTGGGTGATTTTGTCGTTGGGCAGGTAAATCAGGCACAGTACGATGCTGACCAGGCCCATCAGATACACCAGAAAGCTGGCGCGCCAGCTGAGGTTGGCCAGCAGGCCGGAGAGCAGGGTGGCGATCACGCCGCCCATCTGGTTCATGGCGGAGGAATAGCCCATCAGAGCCGCCTGTTGTTCCGGGCGGAAATAGTAGGCCAGCAGGCCGGTGGACAGGGGCATGATGATGCCCACGCCGGCGCCCACCAGGGCACGCATGAGAAGCACCAGGAAGATGTTGTCAAACACTCCGGCGGCGCAGCCACCTGCGGTGTACAGCAGCAATCCTGTGAGCACCAGGGTCTTTGCCCCAAACCGCCGGCAGAGTTTGGGGAAAAGAAAGTTGGTGATCACGATGAACAGGGCCGGTACGCTGATGATCATCTGCACAAAGAGCTGGCTGCTGCCGGCAAAGTGGGCCTGGATGACGCTCAGTGCCGGCGCGACGGCGGCGCCGGCCATGACGGTCAGCAGGGACAGAGACAAAATGCTTACGGTCAGGCTTTTCCCGTGGATCGGTTGTTCAGACAAAAAAATCGCTCCTTTATTAAAATTTCAAAAATGACAAAGAAAAATGCGTAAGTCCTGTTTGGACTTACGCATTTTTTGCCACTCAACACTCCTATTTTAGCACTGTACGCAAAAAAATGTCAAACAAAAAATCCGGCGCTGTCATGGAAGCAGAGAAAACCGCGCCGTTTGGAACAGAGCCCGCCGGCCCTGGAGCTGGCCTGTCTGGAATGGGAAACCAGTTGCGGAGCATATAAATTTGTATTATAATATGTCTGAAAAAAGCAGTAAAAAGGAAAGACTGTAAAAATTGGACCGTACATCTTTGCCTGGATGCAAAGAGAGGGTAATTTGTCTGGAAAGGGGCCCCGCCTTGTGCTCCTGAGGCAATTTGCTGGAGAAAGCGGGCGAAACATCCGTGTTTCTTATAAAAAATAGGGGCTTAAGCGCATGAACGATTTAAAATTGAACAAATTTTAACAGATTCTAAACGTAAGGAACACTATCCTTGATACAATCCTAACGGAAAAGGTATGTAAAATGACATCCAGGCATAAATAGAATTTGAATGGGGGAGAAGCTCCCAAGCCGTCCAAACACGGTCTGTCCCGCCCGGCGCAGCCGGGCGGTCTGAGAAAGAACTAGAGGGTAACATGAACAAAGACAGAACTATTCTTCATGTGGGAATCGATGTAGGTTCCACCACCACCAAAATCACCGCCCTGGACATGAAAACCCACCGGGTGGTCCACTCCGACTATCAGCGCCACCACGCCGACCAGGTGAAAAGCGTCTCCGACGCCCTGTGGAAGCTCTACGGGCGCTTCCCGGACGCCCAGTTCCACCTGGCCCTCACCGGGTCGGGGGCCAAGCGGCTGGGGGACGCCCTGGGGGTGCCCTATGTGCAGGAGGTAGTGGCCAACTCCATTGCCCTGCGCTCGAAATATGCGGACGTGGGCACAGCCATCGAGCTGGGCGGCCAGGACGCGAAGATCATCTTCTTCCGGAAGGACGCCGCCACCGGGGAGCTGGAGGCGGCGGACATGCGCATGAACGGCAGCTGTGCCGGCGGCACCGGCGCCTTCATCGACGAGGTGGCGGCCATCCTCAACGTGTCCATCGAGGAGTTTGACGCACTGGCGGCCAAGGGGGACTGCGTCTACGATGTGTCCGGCCGGTGCGGCGTGTACGCCAAGACCGACATCCAGCCCCTGCTGAACCAGGGGGTCTCCAAGGAGAACCTGGCCCTGTCCGCGTTCCACGCCATCGCCAAACAGACCATCGGCGGCCTGGCCCAGGGGCTGGAGATCAAAAAGCCGGTGGCCTTTGAGGGCGGCCCCCTCACCTTTAACCCCACTCTCATCCGGGTGTTCGCCCAGCGGCTGGACCTGGCCCCGGAGGACGTGCTCATCCCCGAGCACCCGGAGCTGATGATGGCCTACGGCGCGGCATTGTCCCTGGAGACTCTGTACGCCGGCCGGGACACCCAGGTGCGCCCGGAGCGGATTCTGGACGGCCTGAAACATGTGGAGCTCTCGCCGGAGGAGGGGGAGAAGGGGAAGCCCTTCTTTGCCAGCCCTGAGGAGCGCCAGGCCTTCCAGAAGGCCCACGCCCTGCCCCACTGGGAGCCCATCCAGCTCCATGAGGGCCAGGTGGTCCGGGCCTATCTGGGCATCGACTCCGGGAGCACCACTACAAAATTTGTCCTCATGGACGAGGAGGAAAACATCCTGGACTCCTTCTACTCCCCCAACGAGGGCGACCCCCTGAACGTGGCGAAAAACGCCCTGCTGGCCATGCGGGACCGGTACCGGGAGGCGGGGGCTGCTCTGGAGATCTTGGGAGTGGGCACCACCGGATACGGGGAGCAGCTCTTTGCCAACGCCTTTTCTGCGGAGTACCATGTGGTGGAGACGGTGGCCCACGCCCGGGCGGCGGCCAAGTATGTGCCGGACGCCACCTTCCTGCTGGACATCGGCGGCCAGGATATGAAGGCCATCTGGCTGGACAACGGGGTCATCACCAACATCGTGGTCAACGAGGCCTGCTCCTCCGGCTGCGGCTCCTTCCTGGAGAACTTCGCCGCCTCCCTCCACATCCCTGTGGACCAGATCGCCCAAGCGGCCTTCGACTCTCAGAACCCCGCCCACCTGGGCAGCCGCTGCACCGTCTTTATGAACAGCAGCATCGTCACCGAGCAGCGCAACGGCAAGCTGCCCGGGGACATCATGGCCGGGCTGTGCCGGTCCATCATTGAAAACGTCTTTACCAAGGTCATCCGCATCTCTAATCTGGACTCCCTGGGGGACACCATCGTGGTCCAGGGGGGCACCTTCCGCAACGACGCGGTGCTTCGTGCCCTGGAGCAGTACACCGGCCGCAGCGTCATCCGCGCCCCCTACCCGGGGGTGATGGGGGCCATCGGCGCGGCCCTGCTCACCAAGGAGCGCATGGCGGGGAAGCCCCGCACCTTCATCGGCCTGGACGCCCTGGAGGAGTTTACATACACCCAGCAGGCCAACTCCCCCTGCCCTTTCTGCGCCAATCACTGTAAGCGCACCATCATCACCTTCTCCAACGGCAGCTCCTGGGTGACCAACAACCGCTGCGAGCGGGGCGAGATCTTAGGTGACCCCAAGGACGCCTCGGTGCAGGAGCAGCTGCGGGAGAAGAACCAGGAGAAGAACCAGATCCCAAACCTGTTCCAGCTGCGGGAGAAGCTGCTGTTCCAGGACTACCCCTGCCCGGAGCCGGCCCAGCGGCGGGACACCGTCATCGGCATCCCCCGGGTGCTGTCCTTCTGGGACACCATGCCCTTCTGGACCACCTTCTTCCGCTCCCTGGGGTTCCAGGTGAAGCTGTCCCACCCCAGCACCCGGAAGATGTACGAGAGCGGCCTGTCCGCCGTCACCTCGGACACAGTATGTTTCCCGGCCAAGCTGGTCCACGGCCACATCCGGGACCTGGTGAAGCAGAAGGTGGACCGGATCTTCATGCCCTCGGTGACCACCGTCCCCTCGGAAAATACGGAGAAGAGCAGCGAGTCCATGTGTGCCGTGGTGAAGGGCTACCCCCTCATCATCCGCAACTCCGACGACCCGGAGCGCCAGTGGGGAATCCCCTTTGACGCGCCTTTGTTCCACTGGTACACCGACGCGGATCGGGTGGGCCAGCTGACGAAATATATGGAAGATACCTTCCAGATCCCCGCCAAGGAGACCCGCGCCGCCATCCAGGCGGCGGAGGAGGCCCAGAAGAGCTTCCGGACCCAGATGGTCCAGGCGGGAGAGCAGGTTTTGAAGCAGGTGGAGGAACAGGGGACCTACGCCGTGGTGCTGGCCGCCCGGCCCTATCAGACCGATTCCCTGGTCAACCACGACCTGCCCGCCCTTTTCACCAGCATGGGGATCCCCGTGCTCACGGCGGACTCCGTGCCCCACGCCACCCAGGTGGACCTGAGCCGGAGCACCCTGGACATTGTGAACAACTACCACGCCCGGATGCTCTCCTCGGCCATTCTGGCCGCCCAGGACCCCCGGCTGGAGTATGTACAGATCGTCAGCTTCGGCTGCGGTCACGACGCGTACTTGTCCGATGAGATTATCCGCCTGATGCGGGAGATCTCCGGCAAGACGCCCCTGGTGCTGAAGCTGGACGAAAGCGACGTGCAGGGCCCCCTGCGCATCCGGGTGCGCTCCTTTGTGGAGACCCTGGCCATGCGCCGGGAGCGGGAGGAGTCCCGCCCGGTGCAGGAGCTGGAGGATCCCTATCCGGTGAAGTTTACCAAGCAGGACAAGAAGGACCGGGTGGTGCTCATCCCCAATGTCTCCCACGCCTTCTGCCGGGTGATGTCTGCGGCCATGGGCAAGGACGGGCTGCGCACCGTGCCCATGGAGGTGGGACGGGAGGAGGCCATCCGCCTGGGCAAGCAGTACGTCCACAACGACATCTGCTTCCCTGCCCAGGTGGTCATCGGAGAAGCTCTGGCCGCTCTGCGCAGCGGCAAGTACGACCCGGACCATGTGGCCGTTGCCATGGCCAAATATGTGGGGGACTGCCGCCTGACCCACTACAGCGCCCTGCTGCGCAAGGCCCTGGACGACGCGGGCTTTGCTCAGGTGCCCATCGTCACCAACGACGGGGAGGACAGCCATGACCAGCACCCGGGCTACCGGATGAGCCTGCCCGCCTCCATCCGCATCGCCTTCGCCCTGCCCATGATCGACGTGCTGGAGGAGCTTCTGCGGAAGATGCGCCCCTATGAGACGGTGCCGGGCAGCGCGAACAAGGCCTTCGACCAGGCCATGGACCTGCTCATCGACGGCCTGGAGCGCCACGGGGTCCGGGGGGCGGAGCGGGGCTTCCGCCAGGCCATCCAGGTGATGAAAGGAGTGGAATACGACCGCTCCCATCCCCGGCCCACGGTGCTCATCGTGGGGGAGTACCTGCTCAACTTCCACCCCGGCGCCAACCACGACATTGAGGATTACTTGGAGAAGAACGGCTTTGAGATCATCGAGGCCCGCATGACCGACGTGATCCAGAAGCTCTACTTCAACAAGGACAGCCAGATCAGGGAGTACCATGTGCACAAGCCGGTGATGGAGAAGGCCTGGTACGCCATGGCGGACGCCGTCTTTGACGCGGCCCACGCCATGACTGACCGCATTGCCAAGGAGCACCCCCTCTATGAGCGGGCGGTGCGTCTGCCCGAGCTGGTCAAGGCCAGCGACCCCATCATCCATCACACCTTTGACGCCGGCGAGGGGGTGCTGATCCCCGGAGAGATCCTCCACCACGCCGCCCACGGCTGCCGGGCCTTCGTGATTTTGCAGCCCTTCGGCTGCCTGCCCAACCATGTGGTGGGCCGGGGCGTGGCCAAGAAGCTGAAGGAGATGTACCCCGACGCCCAGATCCTGCCTCTGGACTACGACCCGGACGTGAGCTTCGCCAATCTGGAGAACCGCCTTCAGATGCTGGTGATGAATGTGAAGGGGAAGCAGGCCCAGAAGGCCGCTGGGGCCGCCCGGGAGGAGCCCGCGGATTCTTCCAGGATGCCCAAGGCCATCTAAGCAGGCCATAAAGGAAAAAACTCCGCCGCAAGGATTTCTTCCTTGCGGCGGAGTTTTTGATCTTTTAGGCAGAAACGCTTATTTCCCAGGCTTGAAGCCGTCTTTCAGGCTCACCGCCCGGTTGAACACCAGGGCGCCGGGCTTGGAGTCCTTGTTGTCCACGCAGAAATAGCCCAGACGGAGGAACTGATAGTGGGCGGGAGCCTGGGCGTCGGCCAGAGAGGCCTCCAGCTTGCAGCCCTCCAGCACCTCCAGGGAGTTGGGGTTCAGGCAGTCCAGGAAGTTTTTGTCCCCCGCGTCGGGATCGGGGTCGGAGAACAGGTAGTCATACAGGCGCACCTGGGCATCCACGGCGGTGGCGGCGTCCACCCAGTGGATGGTGGCCCCCTTCACCTTCCGCCCGTCGGCGGGGTTGCCTCCTCTGGACTCCGGGTCGTACTCGGCCAGCACCTCTACCACGTTGCCCGCCGCGTCCTTGACACAGCCGGTGCAGCGGATGAGGTAGGCGCCCTTCAGGCGGCACTCCGGGCCGTTGGGGTACAGGCGCTTATACTTGGGGATGGGGGTCTCCAGGAAGCCGCCGGACTCGATAGACAGGTCCCGGGAGAAGGTGACCATCCGGGAGCCGGCGTCGGGATCGTTGGGGTTATTCTCCACCTCCACGCTCTCGCTCTGGCCCTCGGGGTAGTTGGTGATGGTCAGCTTGATGGGGCGCAACACCGCCATGGCCCGCTGGGCGTGCTCGTTCAGGTCCTCCCGCAGGCAGTGCTCCAGGAAGGAGTACTCCACGGTGGAGGTGTTCTTGGCCACGCCGATGCGCTCACAGAAGTTGCGGATGGAGGCGGGGGTATAACCCCGGCGGCGCAGACCGCACAGGGTGGGCATCCGGGGGTCGTCCCACCCGGAGACATAGCCCTCTTCCACCAGCTTGCGCAGCTTCCGCTTGCTCATCACCGTATAGTTGATGCCCAGCCGGGCAAACTCGATTTGCCGGGGGTGGGAGGGCACGTCTGTATGCTCAATGACCCAGTTATACAAAGGCCGGTGGTCCTCATACTCCAGGGAGCACAGGGAGTGGGTGATGCCCTCCAGGGCGTCCTGAATGGGGTGGGCGAAGTCGTACATGGGGAAGATGCACCACTTGGTGCCCTGGCGGTGGTGCTCGA
>CALWWF010000182.1 GCA_944385165.1 uncultured Oscillospiraceae bacterium | reverse complement strand
TCTTCCGCAAGGACTATGACGCCCACAAGGGAAATCCTCTGGAATTGCTGGATTCCCAGAAACGCTATGTAGTGGGCACAGGCATCAACACCCGGGACTACGCCGAGCGGGTCCCCGCCCTGGTGGAAGCCGGTGTGGATGTGCTGGTCATCGACTCTTCCGAAGGATATTCCGAATGGCAGTACCTGACCCTCAAATGGATCCGGGATCACTACGGCGACTCTGTCAAGGTAGGCGCTGGCAACGTGGTGGACGGCGAGGGCTTCCGCTTCCTGGCGGACGCCGGTGCGGACTTTGTAAAGATCGGCATTGGAGGCGGCTCCATCTGCATCACCCGGGAAACCAAGGGCATCGGCCGGGGACAGGCCACTGCTGTCATTGATGTGGCTCAGGAGCGGGACAAGTATTTCGAGGAAACCGGCATCTACGTTCCCATCTGCGCCGACGGCGGCATCGTCCAGGACTACCACATCACTCTGGCCCTGGCCATGGGGGCGGACTTCTGCATGCTGGGCCGGTACTTCTCCCGGTTCGACGAGTCCCCCACCAGCAAGGTCCTCATCGGCGGCAGCTATATGAAGGAGTACTGGGGCGAGGGCAGCGCCCGGGCCCGGAACTGGCAGCGGTACGACCTGGGCGGGGCGGCCAAGCTCTCCTTCGAGGAGGGGGTGGACTCCTACGTGCCCTACGCCGGCAAGCTGTCCGACGGCATGGCCACCACCCTGGCCAAGGTGCGGTCCACCATGTGCAACTGCGGGGCGCTCACCATCCCGGAGCTGCGGGAGAAGGCCAAGCTGACGCTGGTGTCGTCGGTCTCCATCGTGGAGGGCGGGGCACATGACGTGCTGCTGAAGGACACCACCAATTCTGGAAAGCAGCGGAGCTGACAGCGGGACTGCCGTTCCGCCGCCCGACCTCCCGCGGCAGCGGGTCCAAGCGTTTTGCGATGCAAAACCTTGCACCAGCCGGGCTCTGCCTGGCTGGTTACAATCAAATGCGGGGTCCCCGCGGGGCCTGCCCCGTGGGGTGCGGCAGCGCCCATGACGTGCTGCTGAAGGACGCCACCAATTCTGGAAATCAGAGAAGCTGATTCCAAAACGCCAAACCGGCCGGACCTTTGTCCGGCCGGTTTCCATATGCGTACTGGCGAGCTTTTTCGTTGCAGATGCCGCGCGGATCATGGACAATGTGTCAAAATTACGATATACTCATGGCAAAGGAGGGTGTGCCATGAAGGTTCCGTGGAAAGATCTGCTGTCATCTTTGATCCTGGCGGTGTTCGTTGTGGTCTTTTACGGCGGCGCGCTTTTGATCGCCCTGCTGTTTGCCGGCCTCTCCGGCTGGCCGCCCTATGTCCAGTATGCCCTGACGGCCTGGGCTGTGGTGTCCCTGCCCCTGGCAGTAATCGCCCTGGCGGGGCGGCGGTGGCTGCCCCGGCGGGTCAAGCGGTGGATGGGGCTGGGGACTCTCTGCGTCCTTGCCCTGTGTCTCGCTTACTGCGGCTTCGGCGCCTGGCAGGCCAGCATCCCCACGGTGGAGGACAGCCGGGCCGATCTGCTGCGGGAGTATGCCCCCTTTGCGGAAGATACCAAGGCCGTGCGGCTGGAAGAGCCCTCCGACCTGCGGCTGGATTTCCAGGAGGCCCGGAACCTGACCCTGGACGGGGCTACGGCCTTGTATCCGGTCTATTCCGCCTTTGTCCAGGCAGTGTACCCGGAGCCGACCGGCGATGACGCCATCCTATACAGCACCCAGGGTATCATCCGGTGCGACGGCACCATCACCGCCTACGAGCGGCTGCTGGACGGCACCACAGACATCGTGTTTGCCGCCGCCCCCTCCCAGGCCCAGCTGGATGCGGCCGCGGAGGCAGGCATGGAATACCATCTGACTCCCATCGGCCGGGAGGCCTTCGTGTTCTTCGTCAACAGCCGCAACCCGGTGACGGAGCTGACGGTGGAGGAGATCCGGGGCATCTACACCGGTCAGATCACCAACTGGCGGGAGGTGGGCGGCGAGAACCAGACCATCCGTCCCTTCCAGCGGGCGGAGGACAGCGGCAGCCAGTCTGCCCTGGAGCGGCTGATGGAGGGCCTGCCCCTGATGGAACCGGAGCTGGAGGACCGGGTGGGCACTATGGGCGGCATCATCCAGGAGGTGGCCAGCTACCGGAACTACCGCAATGCCATCGGCTTCTCCTTCCGCTTCTACGCCACGGAGATGGTGGAGAGCGGGGACATCCGCCTGCTGGCTCTGGATGGGGTGGAGCCCACCCGGGAGACCATCCGGGACGGGACGTATCCCATCACGGAGACCTTCTACTCCGTCACCGCCTCCCCGATCGGGGAACCGCCCTTGGAAGAACGGGACCGGACCGTTGCCGCCTTCCTGGACTGGATCCTGTCGGACCAGGGCCAGCGGCTCATCCAGCAGACCGGCTATGTGGCCCTGGAATGAGGCCTTGCCAGCTCTTTTCCGCTGTGATATGCTGATAGGGCAAAGATAAAAACACGTCCCGGTTGGTAGTCCGGGAGCGGCCGAATGGCCGTCAGTAACCTGCCTCCTTGGTTGTCCGTTCTTTGTGAGAGTCATTCAAAGGAGGACACCATATGGGCATCAGCAAGCTCACCATCCTGTTCGACGATCCCTTCTGGATCGGCCTGTACGAGCGGGAGGACGACACGGGGTACGCCGTCTGCCGGATCGTCTTCGGCGGGGAGCCCCGGGACCAGGAGGTCTACGCCTATCTCCTGGAGCATTGGCGGACGCTGCGATTCA
>CALWWF010000181.1 GCA_944385165.1 uncultured Oscillospiraceae bacterium | reverse complement strand
GAGCGGCTCTGAAAAGCCCTCTTTCTTTTTTCCCCATTTTCCGGTACAATAGTGGAAAAACCAGCGCCGGGTCCGGCGCGTGAGCGAGGTGTCGAAACATGACGGATATTCTTGTGGCGGGGGGCGGGCCGGCCGGGCTCACCGCCGCCCTGTACGCCGCCCGGGCGGGCAAGTCCGTGGTGGTGCTGGAGGGGAACGCCCCCGGCGGACAGATCAACTTCTCCCCCCTGGTGGAGAACTACCCGGGCCTGCCCTCCATCCCAGGCAGCCAGCTTGCCGAGGACCTGCTGCGCCAGGCGGAGGAGCTGGGGGTGGCGCTGGAGTATGAGACCGTCACCGGCCTGCGCACCCAGGGCTCCGGCTTTCAGGTGACCACCGACTGCGCGGTGCGGGAGTGCCGGGCCCTGGTGGTCGCCACGGGACTTCAGCACCGCACCCTGGGCCTGTCCGGGGAGGAGGAGCTGGTGGGCCAGGGGATCTCCTACTGCGCCGTGTGCGACGGGCCCTTCTATGCCGGAAAGCCTGTCGCGGTGGTGGGGGGCGGGGACACCGCCCTCCAGGACGCTCTGTTCCTCTCCGGTGTCTGCTCCCAGGTGACCCTGATCCACCGGCGGGAGGAGTTCCGGGGCGCCCGCCGCCTGGCGGAACAGGTGCGCGCCCGGGACAACATCCGGTGCTGGATGGACAGCACCGTGGCCGCCCTCCACGCCCGGGAGGGCCGGCTCACCGGCCTCACCGTCCACGGCCGCATCACCGGGGAGGACCGCCCCCTGGAGGCGGAGGGGCTGTTCATCGCCGTGGGGCAGCAGCCCCAGAACACCCCCTTTGCCGCCCTGCTGGACACCGACGACAGCGGCTACCTCCTGGCGGGGGAGGACTGCAAAACCACCCTCCCCGGGGTGTTTGCCGCCGGGGACTGCCGGACCAAGGAGGTGCGGCAGCTGACCACCGCCGTGGGGGACGGGGCGGTGGCCGGTCTGGCCGCCTGCCGCTGGGTGGACGAGCACCCGGACTGAATTTTTCCCCACCGAACAGGAGCGATGTGGATTGATCTACTACTTTGCCCCCCTGGAGGGGGTGACCGGCTCGGAGTTCCGCCGGGCACACCACCAATTTTTCCCCGGGGTGGACGCCTACTACATGCCCTTCCTCTCCCCCACCCAGGACCACGTGTTCACCCACCGGGAGCGGCGAAACGTGCTCCCGGAGTATAATCAGGGCTTCCGGGCGGTGCCCCAGCTGCTCACCAAGAGCGCGGAGGACTTTCTCTGGTGCGCCGGGGAGCTCTCCGCCATGGGGTACGGCGAGGTGAATCTGAACCTGGGCTGCCCCTCGGGCACGGTGGTGGCCAAGGGAAAGGGGGCCGGGATGCTGGCCAGGCCGGAGGAGCTGGAGCGGTTTCTGGAGGAGATCTTTGCCCGCGCCCCGGCGGGGCTGCGCATCTCCCTGAAAACCCGGCTGGGTCTGGAGGACCCGGAGGAGTTCCCCCGCCTGCTGGAGCTGTTCTCCCGCTACCCCGTCTCCCTGCTCATCCTCCACCCCAGGGTGCGCGCCGATTTCTACAAAAAGCCGGTGCGCACCGAGTGGTTCGCCTACGCCGCGGAGCACTATCGGGCCCCTCTGTGCTTCAACGGCGGCCTGACCGCGCCGGAGGACTGCGCCCTTCTCTCCCAAACATTCCCCCAGGTGGACCAGGTGATGATCGGCCAGGGGCTGCTGGCCGACCCCGCCCTGGTGCGCCGGGCCAAGGGGGGACCCGCCGCCTCCAAGGAGGAGCTGCGGGGCTTCCACGACCAGCTGTACCGCACCTACTTAGAAATTTTCGCCAGCCAGCGGAACACCGTCTTCCACATGAAGGAGCTGTGGAGCTATCTGCACACCCGGTTTGAAGGCGGTGAGAAGCCCCTGAAAAGGCTCCGCAGGGCGGCGGACTCCCCCAGCTATGAGGCGGCGGTCAACCAGATGTTCGCCCTCCCCCTCGCCTCCGGCCCCGCCCGGAGCTGAGCTGCCCCATCAAAAAACCCGGTCCCGGACCGCCTTCTTCAGGGCGGTCCGGGACCGGGTCTGTATAACCGGAAGATTTACGGCTCCTCCCGCCGCCGGAACCACACCCGCCCGGCCACGGCCCCCAGCAGCAGGATGTTCCCGCAGAAGTACAGCCACACCAGCAGCACGATCAGGGAGGCCAGAGAGCCGTACACCAGGGAGTACCGGGAGGTCATCCCGATGAACCAGGAGAAGAGCACCGAACAGGCCACCAGGGCGGCGGCGGAGAGGAGAGCGGTGAGGCGCAGCACCTTTTTCTCCCGCCGCAGGGGGCTGGGCGTGCCCAGATGATACACCGAGAGCACCAGCAGCAGCACAAAGAAGAACAGCACCAGATACCGCAGCCGCCCCCAGATCCCGGAGAGCAGGGCCAGGGGGACCAGCTCCAGCACCGGGGCGGGCAGGTGCGCCTCCAGGAAGTGGAAGAACCAGTCCCCGGTAAAGATGACCACGATGGACAGGTAGATGGTCAGCAGGAACAGCAGGGAGAGGACCAGGCTCACCGCCAGCCGCCGCAGGCTGCTGGTGTGGCGGACCCCGTAGAGCTCATCCATGGTCTTCAGCAGGGTACGCAGCCCCGCCGAGGCCGACAGGAGAATGGTGAACAGGCTGGCCAGGAAGAGAGGGGTGGACTGCCCCTGGGGGATCCCGGACACATAGGTCAGGTAGTCCAGAATGGCGGACAGGCTCTCCCGAGGCAGGATGGAGTCCAGGGCGGAGAACACCGCCTCCGGGTCCAGCTCCAGCAGGCCGATGAAGTAGTTCACGCACATGAGCAGGGGAAAGAGGGTGAGGATCAAAAAATAGGCCAGGGATGCGGCGGCCCGGGCCACCCCCAGATGGCCGTAGGTATCCGCCACGCCCCGCACAAAGGCCACCGGGGGCAGCTGAAAGAAACGCGCTTTCATGGGCAGGGCCTCCTCTCCGAAACCAGTGTAGCAGGGAGCGGGCGGATATTCCGGCGTTTTCAGGGGAAAAAGCAAAAAGCCGCCTGCAGTGCAGACGGCTTATCCCTTGCCATGGAGCAATCAGGCCAGCTTGCTCAGCTTGATGGTCATGCTGCTCTTCTTGTGGGCGGCATTGTTCTTGTGCAGCAGGCCCTTCGCGGCAGCCTTGTCCACCGCCTTGACCGCCACCTTGTAAGCGACATCGGCCTCGCTGCGGTTGCCTTCCGCCACCGCGGCCTCAAACTTCTTGATCTCGGTCTTCAGCGCGGACTTCGCGGCCTTGTTCTGCATGGCCTTGGTCTGGGATACCAGGACACGCTTCTTGGCAGACTTGATATTCGGCAAACCAAACACCTCCTCCGATTCTGAAATAAAATGTGATTTGAGCATAAAAACTCTGTGCGGATATGTATTATACCATCGGCCTTTTGAAAAAGCAACTGTTTTTTTCAAAAATTTGAAAAAGCCGGCGGGGCCCCTCCTGTGTGCAAAAAGTACCCGGGAAGCGGGCAGACTAGGGGGAGAAACGCCAGATAAAATCAGAGGAGGAGAGGGGTATGCGGCAGAGAAGAACAGACCTGGCCCTGGAGGCCAAGGAGCTGTGGGAGGAGAGCGCCCAGGAGACCACCCGCCTGGAGGGGGTGGAGGCCAGCGCCGGAGAGCGGGAGGGATTTCCTTCCGAGACGGTGCGCATCCTGGACAGCCGGGGGGAGCGGGCCCTGGGCAAGCCGGCGGGGCGGTATGTGACGCTGACCCTGGATGGCCTGGAGCGGCGGGAGGAGGACGCGTTTCCCCGGGCGGTGCGGGCGGTGGGGGCGGAGCTGAAACAGCTGATGGAGGGGGTGGACCCGGAGGGTCTGGTACTGGTGGTGGGGCTTGGAAACCGGGCCATCACCCCGGATGCGGTGGGCCCCAAGGTCCACGAACACACCCTGGTCACCCGCCATCTGGTGGAGCAGCTGCCGGAGCACTTTTCCGCCTTTCGGCCGGTGGCCTCCCTGGCCGCCGGGGTGCTGGGCACCACGGGGATGGAGAGCGGGGAGCTGATCCAGGCGGTGTGCCGCCGCCTCCGGCCCGCCTGCGTGGTGGCGGTGGACGCCCTGGCTTCCCGGTCCCTCAAGCGGCTGTGCCGGACGGTGCAGCTGTCCGACACGGGGATTGCCCCCGGCTCCGGGGTGGGCAACCACCGGCAGGCCCTGGACCGGGCGACATTGGGCGCGCCGGTGCTGGCGGTGGGCGCGCCCACGGTGGTGGACGGGGCGACCCTGGCCGCCGACCTGCTGGGGCAGGAGGAGATGCCCCCTCTGGGGGAAGGGGAAAATCTGCTGGTCACCCCCCGGGACATCGACCGGCAGGTGAACGACCTGGCCAAAGTCATCGGCTATGGCATCAGTTTGGCCTTGCAGCCGGGGCTGACCCTGGAGGATCTGGAGCTGCTGCTGAGCTGAGGAATATAAAAATTAAGAATGAAGAATTAAGAATTAAGAATTAAGAGTTGGCTCTGGGAGATTTCGCCGCTGCGGCGGCGAGTGACTTTCTCAGCGATGAGAAAGTCACCAAAGAATCGCCGGGGGTGGACTCAGGATGGGCACTGTGTGCCCATATTCGTCCACGCCCCGGACCCCCGTTTACGGAGGCCGCCAATGCGGAGGTTTGGCAATGAACGCAAAGGCGCGGGTAGATCAGCTGATTGGTTTCTGGTCTATCACCGCTGCCGCTGAGTGTCCGGTAACCTTTGGGCACTGCTTCTCCTGGTGGAGAACGCGCCTTTTGGCGTAGTGGGGCTCAAGTGCGGCTCAGAGGGACGGCGTAACTTGGAAGGACGTGTGTAGGGGCGACCCTTGCGGTCGCCCGTTAAGGCTTCCCCCTTTCAGGGGGAAGCAGTCAGCCGGAAGGCTGACTGATGAGGGTGCGTATCGAATGCTGCATCTTTCTTCGTGACTCACCCTCATCCGCCTCACTGCGTTCGGCACCTTCCCCCTTGAAGGGGGAAGGCTTGTGGATTTGATAGAGGCGAAGCGAAGCTTCGCACAAAGTTCTTTTGCCTACTTTTCTTTCAAGAAAAGTAGGGGCAGAGCTGTGCCAGGAGGATGAGGGTGATGTTGGTAAAGTAGAGGATGAAAAACTCCCGCAGCCGCGCCGCCTGTACCGCCGTCAAAGCCACCGCCCCTTTCCGTCTTCGCCGTGGTTTCAGTGTACGGGGATAGCGGGGGGAATATACCGCCAGAAATTGGGACAGACTAATTCCAGACTTTGGCGGCAAGAGCATAAGCCGGCCTGGAAAGGAAGTGCGCGATATGGTGAAGGGAATCACCCGCCAGGTGATCCTGGTCAAGTCTCCAGACCCCAAACTGTTTGAGGAGGCGATCTTCATCGTCAAGGAGGAGGCCCTGACCCGGGAGGGAGTCAACGCGGACCAGGTGATCCGCCAGGCCCGCCAGGCGGCGGACGGCTATTTAAAGGGGAGCCGGGCCTGGAACCGGCGGCTGCGGGGGCTGCCCGGCCTGTCCGGCCCGCTGTGGGGGGCGGCGGGAGCGGCGCTGGCCTCGGCGCTGTGGGCGGGGCTGCTGTTTCTGTAAATCCATAGGCGAAAGGACCGGTCCGGCTTCGGCCCGGTTTTTTTGCGCCCTTTTTCCGTGATCGCCTCCGGGCGAGGAGGAATTTTCCGGCTCCTAGGCCCTGTTTGAAAATTGAAAATGTGCCCAACGGCGAGGGATTTTTTCGCCAGACAAGGCGATTTGACGCAGGAATCCTTGGTGGATTGCAAGGAAAATCAACGCAGTATGGCGGGAAAAGGCCCGTTTTCGGGGTTTGTTGACATTTTTCTAACAGGGCCTATGGGAAAACGGCCAAAACCATGCTATAATCTTGTTATCAGAAACCGGAGAAACAGAGAGGAGACAAAGCATGGAGCGGACAAAACGGTGGTTCCCCTGGCGGGCCGCCCGGTGGGAGCGGCGTGTGCTGACGGCGGTGGCCACTGTTTTAAGCGGCGAGCTGTTTTTTAACCTGATTGACAATTTCCGCATCTCCGGGGCGGTGGTGCTCTTCCCAGTGCTGCTGCTGACCCTGGTCCAGGACGACCGGACCCCTGTCACCGGGGCGGTCACCGGGGTCTGTCTATTGATCGTGCGCTCTGCCATCGGGGTGGTAGGCAGCGGAGAGACCTGGCTGGAGGCGATGCTGCTCAACTATCCCGGGGCGGTCTTTTATCCCTGTTATGACGCGCTGCTGTGCCTGCTGATACGGGACCGGTATCAAGCTCCCCTGTCCAAACTGTGGGGGAGCTTTTGGCTATGCGACGCCCTGGCCAACACGGTGAATTTTTCCCTGGCTAATCGCGGTTTGCCGGAGATCGAATTCCAGGTGAGCCTGGTGCTGATTGCCCTGGTCCGCTCGCTGCTGGCGGCGCTGATTTTGTGGGGCATGAAGCGCTACCGCCGCCTGCTGTTGGCGGAGGAGCACGAGCGGCGGTACCAGCGGCTGTTCCTGATGACGGCGAATCTGAAAAACGAGCTCTACTTCCTGAAAAAAGACGCGGAGAACATCGAGGGCATCATGACCAGGGCCTACCGGCTCTATGAGCAGCTGGGGGAGCAGCACTGCCCGGAGGAGCTGCGGCAGCTGGCCCTGTCCATTGCCCGGGACGTACATGAGGTGAAAAAGGACAATCTGTCCATCGTCCGGGGCATCGAAGGGGAGGTGGCCGGCACCGGCACCGACCGGGACGAGTGGATGTGGATGTCCGACCTGTTCTCCATCCTCCAGGACACCATGCGGCATATCCTGGGGGACAAGAAGGTAGACATCGACCTGCTGTGCCAGTGCGGGACGGACTTTGCCACCGGGGAGCACTACCGCCTGATGTCCATTCTGAAAAATCTGGTCATCAACGCCGCCGAGGCCATCGAGAGCGGAAAGGGCTCCGGCGTGATCTGGGTGGAGGAGCAGGTGGAGGACGGTAAGCTGCTGCTCAGCGTCCAGGACAACGGGCCGGGGATCTCCCCCCGGGCCATGCGCAATCTGTTTCAGGTGGGTTACTCCACCAAATTTGACCCCAAGACGGGAAATATCAACCGGGGAATCGGACTGCCCACCGTGGAATTCATGGTCCAGGAGCTGGGCGGGAGCATCCAGGTCTCAAGCGGACCGGAGGGGGCTGCCGGCCGGCCGGCCGGCGGCGCCTGCTTCCACATCGAAATTCCCATGGAGCGGCTGGAGAAGGGAGAAGTATGAGAATCTATATTGTGGAAGACGACCCGTCTGTGGTCAGCGTACTGGAGGACATTGTAGAGGGCAGCGACCTGGGCACCGTGTGCGGCGACAGCGGGGAGACGGGGGCGGATCTGGACCAGATCCTGGCCATGGCTCCCGACCTGGTCCTGGTAGACCTGCTGATGCCCCGGAAGGACGGCGTCCAGGTGGTCCGGGAGCTGAAGGAGCGGGGATGCAGGGCGAAGTTTATCATGATCTCCCAGGTGAGCAGCAAGGAGATGGTGGCCAAGGCATATCTAGCGGGGGTGGACTTCTTTATCACCAAGCCCATCAACCTCATCGAGGTGCGTCAGGTGATCCGAAACGTGAGCCAGCAGATGGAAAACGAGCGCAGCCTCCACACCATCCAGAGCGTCTTTGCCGACAAGCAGCCCGCCGCCTCGGCGGAGCAGAAGCGGGAGCAGCAGCGCCGCCGCATCCAGACCACCCTGAGCCAGCTGGGCATGGCCGGGGAGAAGGGAGCCCGGGATATTATTGAGATGTGCCTGCTTCTGTTGGAGCGGGGGCAGACGGTGAGCCAGGTGGGGGTGGGGGCCCTGTGCGCCCAACTCAGCGACACCCCCAAGTCCATGGAGCAGCGGGCCCGCCGGGCGGTGGAGCGGGGCCTCACCCATCTGGCCAGCCTGGGAGTGGAGGACTACGGCAACGAGATCTTCACCCAGTACGCCTCCCGCCTGTTCCCCTTCCAGGAGGTGCGCTCTGAGATGGCTCATCTCCAGGGGAAGGGCCCCAAGGGCAGGGCCAATCTCAAGCGTTTTCTGGACGGGATGCTGGTGCTGGCGGAGGAGGATTAAACCCCCGCGGGGCACAGCTGATACATAGGCAGGGCGGAGCTTCTTGCAGGAGCTCCGCCCATTTTCCTGCGCGGCGCTGAAAACTGCCGGAGGAGGGGCGGCGGAAGGACGGCCCACCGGACCGGGGGCGCAATTGTCCCGCAAAACGGCGGTTCCCGTGGAAAAGCGGCCGGGAGAATGGGGAAATTCAAGCAGAAGTATCTAAAGAAGCAATGTGAAAATTGTGTAAAATGGGGGAAATTCGTCCGGGCTGTCGAAAATTGAGGGAATTTGAAGGGGGAGTGTAAAATAGAAAGGTACGATTTCCTGCAATCTGAGCAGGAGCACCATTCAAAAAAGGAGAGAGAACCCTATGCTGACCATCCAACTGGATATGCTGCAAACGGCGGCGCTGGCGATGCTGCTGTTTCTGCTGGGACGCTTCACGGTCAATCACGTGGAGTTTTTTCAGCGCTGCTGCATCCCCGCCCCTGTGATTGGCGGACTGATCTTTGCCATCCTCCATCTGATTTCCTATCAGACGGGACTGCTGACCTTTACCTTTGACGAAACCCTGAAGGACGCCTTTATGGACTTCTTCTTCACCAGCGTGGGCTTTGGCGCCAGCATCCAGCTGCTCAAGCGGGGGGCCTGGCCGGTGATTTTGTTCCTGATTCTGGCCGCCATCCTGGTGACCATCCAGGACACGGTGGGCGTGGCCCTGGCCGGGGTGTTCGGTCTGGACGGACGCATGGGCCTGTGCATGGGTTCCATCCCCCTGGTGGGCGGCCACGGCACCTCCGCCTCTTTCGGTCCCCTGTTTGAGCGTATGGGCGTGGAGGGGGCCACCACGGTGGCGGTGGCCTGCGCCACCTACGGCCTGGTGGCCGGCTCCCTGATGGGCGGACCTCTGGGCCGGTGGAAGATCAAAAAGTATAACCTGAAGCCCCATGTGACCCAGGAGGAGAAGGACCTGGGGGAGCCGGAGACCGTCTATGTGACCAAGGCGGAGAAGTTGGACAGCAACACCATCCTGGACGCCTTCGTGTTCATCATCATCGCCACCGGCATCGGCACCTATGTCACCGACGCCTTCGCCTCCATCGGCGTCACCCTGCCGGTGTACATCGGCGGGATGCTGGTGGCCCTGGTCATCCGCAACATTTTCGACCTGATGGGGAAGGAGCTGCCCCTGAAGGCCATCGACGTGGTGGGCAACACCAGTCTGAACGTATTCCTGGGTATCGCCCTGATGACCCTGATGCTGTGGCAGCTGGCTGCTCTGGCGGTGCCCATTGTGGTGATTCTGGCCGTCCAGACCCTGATCATGTACCTGTACGCCTCTAACGTGGTGTTCCGGGCCATGGGCAAGGACTATGAGGCGGCCGTGATGACCGCCGCCATCTGCGGCTTCGGCATGGGGGCCACCCCCAACGCCATGGCCAACATGCTGGCCATCAAGAACCAGTACGGCCCCGCGCCCAAGGCGTTCTTTGTGGTGCCCCTGGTGGGCGGCATGTTCATCGACATCGTCAACTCTGCGGTCATCACCATTTTCTCCAATCTGGTAGCCTGAACTCCAGGGACAAAACGGGAAGAGAAGAAATGAAAACGCGCCCCGGTCCTCGTCTGAGGACCGGGGCGCGTTTGTTTTGCCGGTTATGTTGCCGGGAACCAGCGGCTGAGTACCTGGGCCACCCCGTCCTCCTGGTTGGAGGGGGCCGCCAGACCGGCCGCGGCCAAAGTCTCCGGGGCGGCGTTGGCCATGGCCACCCCAATCCCCGCCGCCTGGAGCATGGAGACATCGTTGGTGCCGTCCCCAAAGGCCACGGTGTCCCGGGGGTCGATGGACAGGGCCTGGCACAGCTTCTCCAGGGCGATCCCCTTGGTGGCCCCGGGGGCGTTGAGCTCCAGATTGCCGGGCATGGACACCGACTGGATCAGCTCTGGCGCCTCCCGGCGGAGGAGAGCGGCCACCTGGGGCCGCAGCTCCAGGTGGGGAAAGTACATCTGGATCTTCTGCACCGTGTCTCCCCGGGATCGTACCGTCCCCCAGAAGTCGTCCACCGGGGTGCGGTTGCGCCGGGTCATCTCCAGAGAGGGGGGGTGGGGGATATAGTAGTCCAGACGGTCAAAGTATTTCCGGTCCATGATCCCTTCGTCGTTCTGGAAACAGTCCACCGTGCAGTTCAGGGGGTCCATGAGGTCAAAGACCCTCTTGGCGGTTTTGAGCGGGATCTCGCAGCGGTACAGGACTTCGCCCGTCTGCCGGTCCAAAACCTTGGCCCCGTTCATCAAAATGAAGTACCGGAGAAAGGGTAAATCCCGCAGAAAGGGCGGGATGGCCCGAATCAGCCGCCCGGTGGCCAGGACCACCTGGCATCCCCCGGCGGCGGCCCGCTCCAGGGCGGCCAGGTTGGCGGGGGACAGGCTCTTGTCGTCCCGCAGGAGGGTGCCGTCCAGGTCGGTGAGCATCAGTTTAGGTCTCATAGGGTGGCTCCCTGCTTAAAAGCGGGCCCCGCCGAACTCCGCCAGCTTCAGCCCCTTGTTCCGGTCCTGGACCCACTGGATGGACCACTGGGAGGCGAACAACAGCAGCTGGTTGCCCTTGTAGTCCTCCACCAGCTTGGCGTCGTTGGGGAGCAGCAGGTCCTCCTCCTTCAGAGGGGGTGCGTCCTCGTCCTCCTTCACGATCCACCGCAGATACTCGTAGGGCAGGCCCTCCTTATAGAGTTCCACATTGTACTCGCTGCGCAGGCGGTACTCCAGCACGTCGAACTGTAAGGTGCCCACCACGCCCACAATGACCTCCTCCATGCCGGAGTAGGGGGTCTTGAAGATCTGAATGGCGCCCTCCTGGGCGATCTGCTCCACCCCCTTGAGGAACTGCTTGCGCTTCATGGTGTCCACCGAGCGGATGCGCTCAAAGTGCTCCGGGGCGAAGGTGGGGATGGGGTCAAACTGGAACTTCTTCCCGGGGGCGCACAGGGTGTCCCCGATGGAGAACAGCCCTGGGTCGAACACGCCGATGATGTCCCCGGCGTAGGCCTCCTCGATGATCTCCCGCTCGGCGGCCATGAGCTGCTGGGGACGGGAGAGGCGGATCTTCTTGCCCCCCTGGACGTGGTAGACCTCCTTGTCCGCCTCAAACTTGCCGGAGACCACCCGCAGGAAGGCGATACGGTCCCGGTGGGCCTTGTTCATATTGGCCTGGATCTTAAAGACGAAGGCGGAGAAGTTCGGGGCAAAGGAGTCGATGATCTCGTCCCCGGCCTTCCGGGGCAGGGGGGCGGTGGTCATGCGGAGGAACTCCTCCAGGAAGGGCTCCACGCCGAAGTTGGTGAGGGCGGAGCCGAAGAACACCGGGGAGAGCTTGCCGTGGCGCACCCGGTCCAGATCGAAGTCACAGGAGGCCCCGTCCAGCAGCTCGATCTCGTCCATGAGTTGCTGGCGCTTGCTCTCCCCGATGAGCTCCCCCAGGGCGGGGTCGTCCGGCTCAATCTCCGTGGCGGTGGCCGCCCGGGCGTTGGTGTTGGAGGTGAAGTGGATCACCTTCCGGTTCTGCCGGTCGTACACCCCCTGAAACTCCTTGCCGCAGCCGATGGGCCAGTTCACCGCATAGGTGTCGATGCCCAGCTCGTGCTCCAGCTCCTCGCACAGCTCGAAGGGGTCCCGGGCCTCCCGGTCCATCTTATTGATAAAGGTGAAGATGGGGATGTCCCGCATGGCGCACACCTTAAAGAGTTTCCTGGTCTGGGCTTCCACGCCCTTGGCCGCGTCGATGACCATCACGGCGGAGTCGGCGGCCATCAGGGTGCGGTAGGTGTCCTCCGAGAAGTCTTGGTGGCCCGGGGTGTCCAGAATATTGATGCAGAAGCCCTCGTACTGGAACTGCATCACCGAGGAGGTCACCGAGATGCCTCGCTGCTTCTCGATCTCCATCCAGTCCGAGGTGGCCGCCCGGGTGTTCTTCTTGCCCTTGACCTGGCCGGCCTGGGCGATGGCTCCTCCGTACAGCAGAAATTTCTCCGTCAGCGTGGTCTTGCCGGCGTCCGGGTGGCTGATGATGGCAAAGGTACGGCGGCGTTTGATTTCCGATTCAAGTGACATGTGTTACCCTCCATAGAGATAAGCGCTTCGGCGCCGGGCCGGCAGCGGGTTTGAGATGATATTATATTATAAAGTAAAGATGGACGCCCGGGTCATGGGGCGTGGGGCGGGAAATCTGGAGGAGAGGGGGTGCGGGGCGATAGGTACGCATCCAATTGACCTCCATTTCTTCCGGAAACACCGGTCAACCCGGGGGAAAACCGATTAAAAGCATACTATTTTACCATATCTCAGCATAGGCCGCAAGGGGAGAGTGACAGACGGCAAAAAAACTTGAAAAAAGTGCTTGACAAATGATGGGGGGCGTAGTATTATAGCAAAGCTGTCCGCGAGGGCAGCGGATTCCCCCCTCCGAGCGGAATCGAGCGCGAAACAAATCGAAAAAGATTTGAAAAAAGTGCTTGACAAAGTTCTGGAGCGGTGGTAATATAAATAGGTCGTCCGCGAGGGCGGCTGAGGGAGTAAGCCGGTCGGGCGGCCCTGAGAAAGAGCTTGAAAAAGTTTTAAAAAACTTGAAAAAAGTTCTTGACAAGGACGAAACGACATGGTAAAATAAACTCCCGCCGCTGAAAGCGGTGTGCACCTTGTAAATTAAACAACGTAACAAACACGAAGCACCAGATTTGGATTTGGTTGTTCAAACAAGCTTAGCTTGAAGGACAATCGTTAAATTTC